>JAHZBS010000074.1 GCA_019423265.1 Clostridiales bacterium | reverse complement strand
TGCCGTCGGGCGCTTCCACAGGGGAGCATGAGGCGGTGGAGCTTCGGGACGAGGAGCGGCGCTACGGCGGAAAAGGCGTGCAGAAAGCGGTGTCAAACGTGAACACTGAGATCCGCGATGCGATCCGAGGAATGAATATACTGGATCAGCCGGCGATCGACGCGGCCTTGATCGCGTTAGACGGCACGCTGAACAAAAGCCGTCTGGGCGCCAACGCTATTCTAGGCGTTTCCCTGGCCGCTGCCCGCGCCGCGGCGGATGTACTGGGAATGAGTCTGTATCAGTATATTGGCGGCTGCAACGCCAAGGTTTTGCCGGTTCCCATGATGAACATTTTAAATGGGGGCGCCCATGCGGACAATACGGTGGATTTGCAAGAGTTTATGATCATGCCGGTTGGCGCCGCCAGCTTCCGGGAAGGGCTTCGGATGTGTGCGGAGGTCTATCAGCAGCTGAAGAAAGTCCTGCACGGGAAAGGGCTGTCCTCGGCCATTGGGGATGAGGGCGGGTTCGCGCCCAACCTAGCCTCATCCGAAGAGGCGCTTGCGCTCCTGCTGGAGGCGGTGGAAAAAGCGGCCTACGAGCCGGGGCGGGATATTCGCTTCGCCATAGATGCCGCCTCCTCCGAGATGTATCAGCCGGACAAAAAAGCGTATTATTTTGCCGGGGAGAGCAAAATGCGGGGGGAGGAAATCTACCGCACAGGGGAAGAGATGGTCCAGTACTATCAAAATCTGTGTGATAAATTTCCAATCATTTCCCTGGAAGACGGGCTAGATGAAAATGACTGGGACGGATGGAAACTGCTGACCAGCCGTCTTGGAAACCGAATCCAGCTGGTTGGCGACGATCTGTTTGTGACCAACACACAGCGGTTGGAAAAGGGGATCCAAGAGAAGGCAGGCAATTCCATCTTGATCAAAGTCAATCAGATCGGGACCCTGACAGAGACGCTCAATGCGATTGAGATGGCGAATCGGGCAGGGTATACAGCCGTGGTATCGCATCGGAGCGGGGAGACGGAGGATACCACCATCGCGGATATCGTGGTGGGCGTCAACGCGGGGCAGATTAAGACCGGCGCGCCGTGCCGGTCCGACCGCACCGCAAAGTATAATCAACTGCTGCGCATAGAAGAAGAGCTTGGAAAGAGTGCAGAGTATTGGGGACTGAAGGCGTGGTTTAACCTGCGCTGATGAGTCTCACAGCGAACAGAACCGCCCACTGGGCGGTTTTTGTTTTCTTCAGAGCAAAAAGGTCTTGCCTGCCATGACAATTTACGGTATACTAGAGCTATCCTACCGCAAACAGGAGAGGAACAATGGGTTGGACCTATGTGGACTTATGGGTTTCATTATTTGAATCCCTGTTATATATGGAATTTGTGACCCGCTACAACGGGCTAAAGTGGAATCGCAGGATCAGCGCCACAGCGTTTATCACCGTCTCAGTCCTGATCTATACTCTAGTCGTGGTGGCCGGCTATCAGCAGTTTGCGCCGGAGGCTAAGCTATTTATCCGG
This sequence comes from Clostridiales bacterium, assembly GCA_019423265.1. The sequence continues at coordinate 9,278 of JAHZBS010000074.1, read as the reverse complement.
ACCGGCATGGTGTTTTTGTACGCTCTGTACTTCCTAGGAGGTTCCATGGCGGGGAAAATCATGTCCTGTCTCTTTTTTCCGCTATCCCTTGTGACATCCCAAGTTCTGGTCGCCATCTTCGCCGGCAATATTCTGAACATCAATCTCAGTCTTCTCCTGGAAGGGCAGGGCCTTTTTCACTCCATTGTCACAGTCTTGGCGGAGGTCTTTTTATACTATGCGACCAGGGTATTTTTGCGGTTCAAATACGTTGGCCGGTATCCGTACAATAAGCTGCACGTCGTCATCGTATCGCTAATTCCGGTCATTACCATCCTTTTTATGGTTGTGATCATGGATGCGGCCATAGACAACCAGATCCGGGATTTAAATTCTCTATATCTGATTATCTCCGTTCTCGGCGTGCTGGTGATCAACATGACAATGTTCTATCTGTTCAGCAAGCTGGGCAAGGAGGGACAGCTCGCGCTGGAAAACAGATTGCTCCGCCAACAGAACAAATTTGAGCGCAAAAATATGGAGGACCTGAAGCGATTCTATGATCAGACCCGAAATATGAAACATGAGATGAAAAATCACCTGCTGTATATCGCCCATGGGCTGGAGGAGGGACATATCCCGGAGACTCTTGCGTATATTGAGGAATTGCAGGGGAAGATCAATCAAATTCAAAACTATGTCCACACGGAAAATGATTTCCTTAATTTTGTGCTCAATACCCGGCTGTCTGTAGCGGCAGAGCAGGCGATCCCGGTGAAGGTTCAGATCGAGGATACGGATTTCACTTTTATGGAGCGGATGGATCTGCATTCGCTCCTGGGAAATATCCTGGATAACGCCATGGAAGCCAGTGTGAAGCTGCCAGCATCCCGGCGGGATGTTGGGCTGGAGCTGTCGGTGAAGAGAGGCTATCACAGTATACTCGTGCGCAATCATATTCAGGATAGTGTGCTGGCTGAGAATCCTCACATGTCCACTTCGAAGAAGGACGTGATGAATCACGGCATCGGGGTGACCGTAATCCGGAAGATCGCGGAGCGGTATAAAGGTCATGTTGATTTCTATGAAAAGGATGACTATTTTTGCGTCCAGGTTTTGCTCCCAGCCCGCGGAGAACCCCAAGCAGCCAGCTTAAACGAAAGAGAGGCAGATCGATAGATGAACTTTTCCATTGCCATCTGCGATGACGATGCGGCGATGACGCAATATCTCGGGGAGAACATTCAGATTGAATTTTCCAAGCAGAATCGGATCTGTACCCCTCATCTCTTCACCGATCCGCGCAAGCTTATGGAACAATTGGCGGTTGCGGCGTATCATATGGTCTTTTTGGATATGGATATGCCCGGCATCACAGGATTCGATATCGCCAGAGAAGTGGTAGCGCGCCATCCGCAAACTCTGGTCGTGTTTGTGACGAGCCACGAGGAATTGGTCTTTCCATCGCTGCAATATCATCCGTTCCGCTTCATTCGCAAGCGCTTCTTTTCCACCGAAATTCAGGAGGTGGTATCCTCCGGGATCACGTCGCTGGAGGAATCCGGGCAGCTTATGGAAATCAGAACCACCGGCGGCCCCATCTATCTATACAAAAATGAGATCGTATATTTCGAGAGTGAGCGCAACTATCTTATGACGGTGACGGAGACAGAGACATATCGAAGCCGGGAGAGCATCGGACATAAAGAGAGGGAACTGAAAGATTCCGGCTTCATTCGAATACACAGCGGCTATTTGGTCAATCAGCGCTATATATACGCCTTTGAGTCGGCTCAGGTCAGATTGCGCAGCCAAACCGTCCCATGTCTGCCCTTGAGCCGGCACAGGCGAGACAGCGCCATCAAAGAATTTCAAAAATATTTGCGGTAAAACGGAGGATGTAGTGCCCTATGAATAGTCATGGAGGAAATGTGTGGGATTTTAAGGATCCGCCCCTTCTCGATTACAGCTCCAACATTAATCCCCTTGGCATTCCCGATAGCTTTCGGAAAGCCATGTTGCAGTATATGGAGGAATTCACGAGATACCCGGATCTCCAGTACCGGGAGGTGAAGCAGAGCGTAAGGCGGTATCTGTACCCGGGGAGCGCGGAGCCGGATGTCTCGGTCGTTCTGGGTAATGGGTCCGCAGAAATCTTTTATAAGGCCATGACATGGCCCTCCATAACGGACGTGGTGATTAGCGTTCCCACCTTTAACGAATACGCGAGAGCCGCTTCCTTTGCCGGAAAGCCCTGTACGGCTGTGCCATTGAAGGAGGATGAGGAATTTCGCCCCAACCTTTCAGCGCTGCTCCCGTACATAAAACAGGGCACTCTCTGTCTTCTCTGCAATCCCAACAATCCAACGGGGCAGCTGCTTCCAGGTTCGGATCTCCGCCCTTTTCTGGACGAGCTTCAGAGGATAGGCGCCTATCTCATGGTGGACGAATGCTTCATTGAGTTTTCATGCCAGAGTCTGGCGCAATCCATGGTGGGAGCGGTGCCGTCCCATCCCAATCTTATGATTGTCCGCGCGGCGACTAAGTTTTTCGGAATGCCAGGATTGCGGCTGGGATATGGCGTTACATCCAATGGGGCTTGGGCTCAAGCGGTGGAGGCGAAGATGGAGCCATGGCATATCAACGCGGCAGCCGTCACAGCGTCGCGCTGCATTTTTCAAGATCTGCCCTATATAGAGAAAACGAGACGATGGTTTGAGACGGAACGCCCTTCTTTTTTGTCCGGTCTCCGCCGGTGGGACAGCGTCCATGTGTATCCCGGGCACGCCTGCTTCTTTTTGCTTCGGGCGGAAGACACCGCTGCGGCAGAGCGCATCTACACAGAGCTTTTGCAGGAGGGAATTCTGATCCGAAGGGCGGAGGGATTTGAGAATCTATCGGCAAGACATTTTCGAGTGGCGCTCAAGGATGCCCGATCCAACGCGCATTTTATTGGGGCGATACAAAAACGGGGATTATGATGGAGTTGAGAGGTGAGGACAATGACAAGTGATACGATTATTTTGCAGGGGATCCCGACGAAGGTGTATTCCGTTAACACTGTGATTGTGGGGACGGGCGCTGCGGGATACAACGCGGCCAAACAGCTGTGGGACATGGGACAGAAGGATATCGCAATCCTGACCGAGAGAGCGGACGCCGGGACTTCGCGGAACGTCAGCGCTGATAAGCAGGCGTACTACAGGATCTCCATCTGTGGATGGGAGATGGACAGCCCGGGGAAAATGGCCAAGAATCTTAGCGCAGGCGGCTCCATGGACGGAGATGTGGCGCTGGTGGAGGCGGCCATGTCCGGACAGGCCTTTTATAATCTGACGGAGAGTGGAGTTCCCTTCCCGAGAAATCAATATGGGGAGTATATCGGATACCGGAGCGATTATGATTCGGCCAAACGGGGAACCTCCGCCGGCCCGGTTACTTCCAGGCTGATCACGGAGCGATTGGAAGAGGAAGTGTGGAATCGCAAGATTCCCATTCTGGATGGCCATCAGGTGATTCAATTGCTGGCGGACCCCGATGGCAAGGCTGTCATCGGGCTTTTGGCACTCAATCTCAATCAGGTTCGAGAGTATCACCAGCGGTTCGTCTTATTTAGCTGTACCAATATCATCTATGCCACGGGAGGCCCGGGAGGTCTATACCGCAGCGCCGCGTATCCTGCCTCTCAGTTAAGCTCCCTCGGGATTGCACTGGAAGCCGGCGCTATGGGGGCCGGTCTGACAGAGTTTCAATACGGAATCTGTGCGGCGGATTTCCCCCATATGATTACAGGGGCCTATCACCAAGCCATTCCCCGGTACATATCGACTAACGAGGATGGATACGAGGAGCGGGAATTTCTGAACGATTATCTCGAAGACCCTCGCCTGTTGGTCAACACCATCTTCACGAAGGGGACCCAATGGCCTTTCGACGCCAAGAAGACGCGGAAAGGCGGCACCTCCATCCTGGACCTGCTCCTGTACAATGAGATTGTGGTAAAAGGCCGCAGGGTATTTCTGGATTATACCCGCAATCCTTCCGGGGCAGGGGTTGAGCTGGATTTCTCACTGCTTGACAAGGAGGCATACCTATTTCTCCAGCGCTCCGACGCGCTGCTGGAACTGCCGTACCAGAGACTGTCCAAGTTAAATCAGCCCGCCGTGGAACTGTTGTTGGATCAGGAGATCAATCTGCGCCAGGATCCCATTGAAATCACCTTGGCCGTGGCGCATCACAATGGGGGTCTGGCCGTTGACACTTGGTGGGAAAGCAATCTGCGCCATCTGTTCCCCATCGGGGAGGCGGCTGGGACACATGGAATCTACGTCCCTGGCGGAGCTTCCCTAAATGCCGGGCAGGTGGGGGGGTACCGCGCCGCAGCCTATATCACGGCGAATTATACGGCGCCACCCATGCGCGCGGATCTGTTTGTTCAGCAGGTGAGTGACGCCGTCTCAGGGCGTATCCGGATGGCGGAGACCTTTGTGGAAAAACTTCAGAAAAGGCGTTGGACCCATGAGAAGGGGAATATTCGCAGTCAGATCCGAAGGATCGGAGAGAGGATGGACTTCGCCGGCGGTCTGCTGCGGCGTCAGGATAGGATCCAGCAGGCGTTGCAGGAAGCGCGGGATGAGCTTCAGAATGTGACGGATATGCTGATCCCTATGAGCATGCGCGAAATGGGGCTGTGCTACAAGGTCTACGATCTGTTGATCTGTCAGATTGCCGTACTGTCCGCGATGGAAGATTATTTAAAGCAGGGCGGCAAGAGCCGCGGAGCCTGTCTGGTGTATGACGCCCAGGGGGGATTGCCGGCGGACAATCTGCCCGATCTATTCCGCTTCGGGTTATCGGATGCGACCCTACAGGGCCAGATTCAGGAACTCCGGTATCAGGCTGAGAATGGGCAGTGCCAGTGTACCTGGAGAGCCGCCGTTCCGATCCCGAAGGATGAAAATTGGTTTGAGACCGGCTGGCGGGATTTTCGACACGGAAAATAGTTGTGTACAATGTTTCATTTTTTTGTTACATCCGGCACAGGTCAAGACATGATTGGATAGAAGGTCCCTTCTCTCCGAAAATAGGGGGATTTGTTATGCGACAGGAAGAGCAGGCGTTTTTTGAACAGCTGTATTTGCAGCTCTACGATGGGCTGTACCGCTTCGTCGCGCGCATCGCAAAGGATGACGGCGCGGCGGAGGATCTGGTTCAAGAGACGTTTACAGAGGCTTTTAGCCGGATCGATACTTTGATGGCGCATCCCAACGTGACAGGGTGGTTTTATCTGACGGCGAGAAACAAAACGCTGAATTATCTGCGACGAAAGTATCACCAGGAGATGACGGATCTGGATCTAGAGCTGGTGGCATCCGCTGCTTCCAGCGGTGGAAATTCGCCTGTGGAGACGACTGTCATGGAGGAATTCTTCCAGTTCGCACAGCTTGCGGGATATGTGACGGAACAGGAGTTGGCTATGTTGAAAGACCGGTTTGAAGTGGGGCTCTCCCTTGAAGAAATTGCGGGGCGATACGGCTTAAGCCTTGGCGCGTGCAAGATGCGATTTTCCAGGATCTATAAGCGCCTGCGGGAAAATCCGGATCTGCTGAAAGTCTGTGTCCTAGCCCTCATGCTCGTGTTGCAGGCAAAAGGAGGTATATACTATGGCGGATAAGAAGGCGCAGCGGCTTTTTCTCCGGCTCCTCTCCGAGACATTCTTTGTCTCCGATGACACGCTGGATTCCAAGAAAATCGACCGTCTCGTCAAGAAGCTTGACCGTCTTGCCCCGATTCCCTCTTCCGCGTCCTCCGCGGAGGAATCCCTCCGGCGCTGGTGCCATGCCCAGGGGATCGAGCCGTCAACAGTTGAATGCGAAGAGACTGGGCCATACTCTGTGAAGAACCGTGGCAGGCATATGTGGAGAACCTGTGTCGCGCCTGTCGCCATTTTGTTGACTCTCTTTCTTGTAATCTGGGTTCCCGCCAACTTACAGCACAAGAAGACGGACAGCGCGGCGTCGGATAGGACAGCGGCGGGGGAACAAAATGGTGCGCCGCAGCAAAATGTTTCCAACGAACTTGAATATGATAAATCACAGTCGGCGGAGTCTACAACCCAATATAGCAGCGGTGGCGTGGATGATTCGCTCCTGTTCAATTCCGTGGACATGTCTCTGCCCTTGGGGGAATGGCTGACATTAAAGATGGGCGCAGGGGAGCCGCTGGCGGTCACGGGCACCGTGACACACGCGGCCAGCGGCAGCGCAACCGTGAGCTTTGTGTTGCAGACAGAGCAGGGAAATCTCGGTTTTCTTCTATCCAGCGCCCTGTTTGAGCCGGAGACGATTCTCGGCAGACAGGTCTGTGTGTGGGTTCGCGGGGATGCGTATGCGCCGACGGCGAATTTGGAATTCGCAGAGGAGGACACAGCGACGCTGCGGGTTGAATCCATCGAGGTGGACTCACAATCCTCCTTCGACAGCGCGAATCTGGCCGTCTTTCTTGTGGACGATGGGGGAAACCTACAGGCGGTCTATGAGGATGATTCTCTCGCCGGTGAATTCCCACAGACGTTGGAGATGTGGAACTCGCTTGTGGCGGGGGAGTGAAGAGACGGATTTATATCCTCCATTCGGGGGCAATGAGATTTTACATCGCCGTGTGGGGAGACGGTTACCTCAGTCTTCGGGAGCGGAGGCGGGTTCCTGCGGCGTCTCACTCTGCGCCGCCTGCTCCGCGGCGCGTTTTTGTTCTTCTGCGAGCCGCTTTGCTTCCTCCTTAGCCTTCATGTTGGCGGCGGCTTTGGCGCGCTGCCGCTCTTTGAATTCCTTTTTCTTTTGCAGCAGCTGAGCCTGCTGGACCTTATACCATTTCATGTACCGGGCGATAAAGTAGACAGCGCCAGCGGTTATAACGAGAAAAACCGCATTGGACGGCCAGTAGCCCAGCCACTTTTCCACATAGTTGATGCTGAGCAGATACGCGATGTTGATCCCGACTCCGGCAAAGAGCAGCCAGAGCTTCTTTCGTTTGACGCTGTGATAGACCAGTAAGACCAGCGCCACGTTGATGATGACCAGGAATAGCTGTGTGATCATCTTCACCTGGACCGTAAAGAAATTAAGCGACTGGATCTGCTCCACAAGTCCCTCCACCTGATCGATGGTAATCGTCTCCGAAACCAATTCTTCAATCTTTCCGCTGTTGACTGTGCGGGAAAGGCTCCCCTGGCTGATCATGGTGGCGCTGTTGCTGAATGTGTCCGGCAGCCAGTACGCGATCCCCATGGCCAGGGCGTCATAGATCGACCATTTCCCCTTGCGGGTGAAGCGGACGACAAGGTATTGGAGCGGAAGCTGGAAGAGCGCCGTCAGAACGGATAGAATCAGGACAAACAGATAAAACTGGGTGTCCAGATACTCCATCGCCCCTGGAATGGCGCTGATCAGCGAGATGATTCCGGGAATCAAAATCTTCGTCGCGGCCAAGTAGATGAGGATCCCAAATAAAAGGGATGAAATCGAGTATCGGTGACGGCGGTATAGAAAATATAGAACGAATAATGGAATGGTGATCTCCAACACTCCGGCAACATACAATCCCACGATGGTACTGGTTTCGATCATTCAGTGAGCCCTCCTGCGTATTCGATACATTTTCGGATAATGTATTATTATACAACAAGCGGTTCCGTTTGTGAAGCTTTTTTCACATTATTTCACCGGTTTTCTGCTATTTTCTTTCTCATGCCGTTTGACTTCGATGATGGGTTTTCGAATGAGGACATTGGACAGGGCTCGCCCGTCGAAGGGGATCAGAGGCCATGTGTACCGAAGGCCGCTGAAAGAGCGGGTTGTCACTAAAACCAGAAGGAATAGTACAAGCCCTATGGCAAATCCCCACACGTCGAACAGGCCCGTTAGCAGCAGGATGAAGATCCGATAGATGCGTATGGCCATACCGAACTCAACGCTTGGCACCGCATATGTGGCAAGCCCCGCAATGGCCATATAGAGAACGGTGTCCGGAATTAACAGGTTCACCTCGATGGCATATTGGCCGAGAATCAAACCGCCGATGATCCCCATGGCCGTCGTAAGGCTGGAGGGTGTGTGAATCGACGCCATTCTCAGGATCTCCAGCCCAAGTTCAACCAGAAGCAGTTGAACAAAGAGAGGGACAGCCGCCGATTCTGTTGGCACCATAAACTGTAGAACCGATGGCACGAAATCCGGATTTTGCGCCAACAAAAGCCACAGAGGGGTAAACAGTAGACTGATGAGAATGGCGAAAAAGCGGATCCAGCGGATATAGGTTCCCACCAGTGGGTTTTGATAATAGTCTTCCGAGTGCTGTGTAAAATGGAACATCGTAGCCGGGAAGAGCATAACGGACGGCGAGTTGTCCACCATCACGACGACATGGCCCTCCAACAGATGGGCGGCGACCACATCCGGGCGCTCTGTAAATTTCGCCTGTGGGAACGGATTATACCACCGCTTTTTGATCAATAGCTCTTCCAGAGTCTTCTCCCCCATCAGAAGGGAATCCACGTGGATATTGTCCAACGCCTCGCGGAGATGCGCCACAAGATGTGGATCCGCTAAGCCCTCGATATACCCGATGACCACATCGGTACAGGACTTGGAGCCAACTTCTTTCATTTCGTACACAAGATTGGGATCCCGCACGCGCCTCCGGACGAGGGCGGTGTTGAATACGATTGTCTCCACCAATCCATCCCGAGAACCGCGGGTCACCTTCTCTAAATCGGGTTCCTGAGGGCTTCGCACAGGATAGGTGCGCATATCCAGCAAAATGGCTTGGTCGAAACCGTCGATCAGCAGCAGGGTCTGACCGGACAGAATCGCTTTCGTCATAAGATCCACATCGCGCTCTAGCGTCGTCTCAATATACCCGATCTGATTCTGCAAAAAGGACTCCAGCGTTTCCATATCTTCAATCCCTTGCTGACCTTGGATATGCTGGAACAATCGAAGCAGCACGTCATCTTTGCTAAGCCCGTCTACCAGTAGATAATAGGCGGGTTTGCCGGCGATGATAAGCCTTCGACCCACCAGATCAAAGCTCTTTTGGACCGGGAGTTTCTTCTCAAACAGACCAATGTTTTGTTCCAAATCTTTAAAAATCTGCATAATTTCACCTCAGGAGGAAAACAATTTTCTGATAGTTTTCCCCGGGATCGGGAATTTATTCCTATGGCGGCCGAAAGTTATGGAATCCGTATCGGCTAAGACTACCAAATACACAAAAAACCTCGAAATATGTCTGGCAATACT
>JAHZBS010000073.1 GCA_019423265.1 Clostridiales bacterium | reverse complement strand
TTACATATTGTATGATATTTTCCAGCTTTCATGTATTTTTAGAATTTTAAAAAATTTAAGTAATTTTTCAGCTGCCCCTTCGCCGTCGCCGCCTTTCCCCAAATATTGATCATATCCTAAAGCCTGCCATAAAAATACTATCTTAATCTACAATATATTGCTTTTCTTTTAAAATATGGTACAATATATGGCATACTGGATTTGAAGGAGGAACATTTATGGAATTATCAGCACTGATCAAGCGCTATTATACAAGACCGCTTGCTGACCGGCCCGATTCGACGGTTTACGATTTATTTACCTGGAAGTCAGTGGACGTGTTTATGCAGGATTATTCCACAGGCAAAGTCCTAACCGATATGAAAGATCTTGAATTCCCTGAGTTCTATTCCCAGACAGCGTGTAATATCATTGCTAGCAAATATTTCCGTAAAAAGGGCGTTCCCAATGACCGCGGCTATGAATACTCTCTGCGGCAGGTTGTAGACCGTTTGGTCTCCTTCTGGACGGCTGCCGCTGTGGATGAAGGTCTCCTGACGGAAGACGAGAGCGTCGTCGTCTACGATGAGCTGGCCTACATGATGCTGGCACAGATCTGGGCGCCCAATAGTCCACAGTGGTTCAACACCGGCTTAAAACTCAAATATAATATCGACTCCCCGGCGCAGGGCCATTTTTACTACGATCCCGCCCGGCATCAAGTTCTCTTATCCCAGGACGCCTATACGAGAACGCAGGGATCCGCCTGTTTCATCGTCGGTGTGGAGGATTCCCTCCTGGGCCCAAAATCCATAACCGATGAGTTGGCCACGGAGACGCGCCTCTTTAAATATGGATCCGGCGTGGGCTCCAACTGGTCCAGCATTCGCGCCCATGACGAGACCCTCTCCGGCGGGGGAAAGTCCTCCGGGCTTCTGAGCTTTCTGAAGGTATTCGACCAAAACGCGGGGGCGATCAAGTCCGGCGGGACGACGCGCCGGGCGGCTAAGATGAACATTCTGGATCTCGATCACCCGGATATTCTGGAATACATAACATGGAAATCCAAAGAGGAAGACAAGGTGCGCGCCCTGGGGAAGATGGGATACTCGACGCATTTTGACGGGGAGGCGTACAATACCGTATCCGGCCAGAACGCCAACAATTCGGTCCGCATTCCCGACGCCTTTATGAGACTTCTCCACGAAGAGAATGCCACGTGGCGCACCGTGGGGCGCATTGACGAGAGCCGCGGGGAGGACATTCCCGTGTCCAAGCTCTGGCAGGAAATCGCGCTGGCGGCGTGGAAATGCGGCGATCCCGGCGTTCAGTACGACGACGTGATCAACGCATGGCACACCTGCCCCGCCGGCGAGGACGGCGAGTTGGGCGCCAAGCGCAATCGGATCAATGCCAGCAATCCCTGCTCCGAGTACATGTTCTTGGATGACACGGCCTGCAATCTGGCAAGCATCAATATCGCCCGTTTCTATACGGTGGAGACGGACTCCTTTGACTTGGAGGGCTATCTTCACGCCATCGGCCTTGTCCAGATTGCGCTGGAGGCGACCATCCACTGGGGGCAATTTCCAACGGAGGACATTGCCCGCAAATCCTATGAATTTCGGACCACTGGTCTGGGGCTTACCAATCTTGGCTACCTGTTTATGGTCATGGCGCTGCCCTACGACTCCCCCCAGTCCCGCAATCTCGCAGCTGCGCTCATGAGCATGGTCACCGGCTACTCCTATTTTGTATCCAGCCTCTTTGCAAAGCGCGTCGGGCCTTTCCCCATGTACTCCTACAATAGGGATTCCATGCTGCGGGTCATCCGCAATCACGCCCGCGCCGCTTCCTATGATGAATCGGATTCTCAGTTTGAATCTATGAATTATACTCCCGTCCGAATCTCCAATTCGGTATTGGCGGATATGGGACGGGCCGACATGGCGGCCACCCTCTCCGATATCTGGCATAAAGCCATTGCCGCTGGCACAGAATACGGTTTTCGCAACGCCCAAGTATCCGTCTTGGCGCCCACGGGTACCATCGCCTTTGCCATGGATTGCGCCACGACCTCCTCAGAACCGTTTTTCAGCCATGTCGCCTACAAGAAGCTAAGCGGCGGTGGTGGAATGGAAATCATCAACCCCGCCATGCCCGCGGCCCTCAACAAGTTAGGGTACACTGCCAGCGAGATCCAGGATATCATCGATTATGTCATGGAAAAGGATGTGTCGTCCGAGTATTCCTTCGTCAAGGATGGCAAGATCGAGGGGGCGCCGCATCTGAAGCCGGAGCATCTCCCCATCTTCGATACGGCTAACAAATGTGGAAGCGGTCAGCGATTCATCTCTCCCCGCGGCCACGTGGACATGATGGCGGCGCTTGCCCCCCACGTGTCCGGCTCTATCAGCAAGACAGTCAACCTCCCCCATGACGCAACGGTGGATGACATCAAAGAAATCTACGAGCTTTCCTGGAAGCTAGGCGTTAAGTCCATTGCGCTGTATCGAGACGGATGCAAGGCGTCTCAACCGCTAAACAGCACCATGGAGGGGGACAGCGGTCATGATCTCGACAATATGACATACCCTGAGCTGCTGGAGCTGGCGCGCTCCCTCCAAAACGCCGCTCCGAATTGCGAGACCTCCCCGAAGGAACCCCTCCGGATAAAACCCACCGGCATCCGAAACGCCCACGTCCATGCCGCTGAGATCGGCGGGCTGAAATTATATGTCACCACCTCCTTCTATGACGACGGCCGTCTGGGCGAAGTCTATATCTCCGCCGGACGCCAGGGCTCTCTTGTCAAGGGGCTGTTGGACAGCCTATCCACCACGATCTCCGAAATGCTCCAATACGGCGTTCCACCAAAGAATATCGCCAAAATGTACCGCGGTCAAAAGTATGAGCCCAGCGGGTTTGTAAAAGGGCATCCCTACATCAAGAGCGCGGATTCCATCTCCGACTTGATCAGCAAGATCATCGATATTGAGACTGGTGACTTCACCTACTGTCAGATCAAGCCACCGGATTGGCAGACTGGAATTTCCATTGACTCATCGCCCCTGCCTGTCGCACAGGCGACAGAACCTTCCGGCGCAGCGGAGACGTCCGAGATATTGTACGGCGATATCTGTCCCAACTGCAAAAGCACGAAAATGGTCCGGAATGGAACTTGCAAGATCTGCACCGAGTGCGGCACGACCACGGGGTGCAGCTGACACGGCTTGTCTTCCAGACGAGGGCGGCGAGTCTCCCAGAACCATACAAAAAGCCAGATCACGATCGATCTGGCTTTTTTGCTGGGTAGATTATGAGTTGATTTTCTCTAGATGGCGTATATCATTCTCAAACACGATTGAGAGACCGGCAGCCGAATCCTCCACGGCCGTGACGGCGGCATGATCCATCCAAGGCGTTTGCGACAGCTGTTCAAAGGGCCGCCCATGGATTCGGCACATGAGGTTCCGTATGGCGCAGCCGTGAGAGACGATTGCCACACAGCCGCCCGGATTGTCCTCCAAAATCTCACGGAAGACATGATTCATCCTGGAGAATACGGAGCTCATCGCTTCCCCGCCGGGCGCCTGGAATTCATGAGGCTTCGACGTCCACGTCTCGAATTCCGCCGCCCGCTGGCGCCGGATCGAGTCCCATGTCATCCCTTCCCACACGCCGCAGTCGATCTCTCTCAACTCGTTCCTCTCGAGGATCGCGATCCCGCGTCCCGCGTCCACAGCCTTTGCCGTCTCCACGGCCCGCCGCAGAGGGCTCGTATAGATCCGATCCAGAGGCAGGCTGTGACACCTGGCAGAGAGTGCCGCCAACTGCAAGCGCCCGTATTCGCTGACATCATTGTCCGTGCTCCCCTGAAATCGCTTTTCCTGATTTCCGGTAGCCTGTGCGTGCCGTACAATAAAGAGTCTCGTCATGGCCTGACTCAGTCCAAATGAATTCCCTTGAATGCTTCCTGAAGCGATACGCCAATATCACCGGAATCCTGAGTATAGCTTTTGATATTCTCCTCCTCTTCCCGGTTGATCGCATCCTGAGCCGCTTCCTTTATGCTCAGGGAGATCCGCTTCTGCTCACGGTCAATCTTTAGAACCTTCACATTGACCTCATCCCCTTCGGACAGCGCCTCGCTCACCGTATTGATCCGCTTTGGCGCGATCTGGGAAATGTGTACGAACCCTTCAAGCCCGTCCGCTACCTCGACGAACGCTCCACTTCCAATGATTTTCACAACCTTTTTGCCAGTCAGAATATCGCCCTCCCGGAAGGAAACCGCATTCCAGGGGTCCCCGGCCACATCCTTTAAGCTCAGGCTGATCCGCTCCCTGACAGGGTCTACGTCCAGCACGTGAACCTGCACCACATCCCCCTCCTGGACAATGTCCGACGGATGTTTGACCCGCTTCCAGGACATATCCGTCACGTGGACTAAGCCGTCCACATGGGGTGCAATCTCAACAAACGCTCCAAAGTTGGCCAGCCTGACGACCTTGCCCGTGAGCGTCGTCCCCTTTTCCAGCGTGGCATAGACATCTTTCTTCGCCTGCTCCGCCTGTTTTTTCTCGATGGATTTTCTCGTCACTACCAAGTTCTTCTTCTGGGCATCCAGGTCCATAACTTCCGCATCCAAAACCGTGTTTAGGTAGTCTTCCAAATTCTCCACATAGGAGATGGATACCTGCGACGCAGGCATAAAGCCCTCCACGCCCTTATACCCAATTCGAAGGCCGCCCTTCACAACGCCCTTGACCTTGACGGAAATCGGTTCTTCCCTGTCCTTCTTCTCCTGTAGCTCATCCCAAATGATAATCTTGTCCGCCTCTTTCTTCGACAAAAAGATTTGCCCCTCCGCCGAATCCACCCGCGTGACCATCAAGGTCAGTTCATCTCCCACATGATATAGCTCGTCCAAGACTTCTCCATCATAGACGAGATCCGCCACAGGGAGAATCCCATCCATGTAGGAACCCATATCGACGACGGCATCATCGGGGCCTAATTCGAGAATCTTTGCCTTCACAATGTCGCCGGCGTATACTTTCTGAAATGTCTTTTCCAGCTCCTCCGCGAAATCTTCCATGGAGAGCTCTTCCGGTTCCTGCGTTCTCTGTTCTTCACTCATTTCTTTCACCATCCTAATCTGTATGTGTTCTTATCTGTAGAATACCACATTTTTCATGATTCGTCAAATCCCAGGCCGCCGCGGTATCCTATCCCCGAACACCATACACAGTCTTACCGCTTTCCCGATAGCTTCATGACCAGGTCGTAGGCGAAAGAGAGCTCCTCCATTGAACAATGGTTCTGGACAAAATGGGTTGTACAGCATATAAATCGCTTGCCCTTGAGAAGGGAGAATACGCGGCGAATCTCCGATTCTAGATGCACGAGATCGCCAAACCCTAGGGTTGTCTGGATGCAGAGGCCTCCCAGGATCGCCAGCGAGTGCTGATATTTTTCTAAATACAGGGTATAGTCCATGCCGGCGGCTTCCTGCCATGGATGGACCAGATCATAGCCCAGGTCCACAATCGTGTCCAGCGCATCGCGTATACAGCCGTCGGAGTGCAGGCTCATAAAGGCTCCCCGGTCCTTGACCAGCTTGGCGGTGGGGCGGTGATTTGGCGCAATGAGCTGTCTCAGGTCCGCAGGGCTGAACATGAGGCTATTCTGTGACCCCCAGTCATCCGACACATGGATCATATCCATTCCCAGATCCAGCATATTGGAGGCCACCTCAGCGTTCCAGCGCGCCTGCCGCCCGTAGAGCTCCCGCAATTCATCTTTGTACAGGGCGATCCAACAGAGATGATCTTCTATGCCAAAGAATCCATTGTTCAGCTCAAAAATCCCGTTGGACTGGATGTAGCAGAATCGCTCCCGCTCTCGCCCATAGAAATCCAAGCTCTTCTTAACCCCTTCATAGTCTTCCGCGCGATCCGTAGGCCGGAATGGGACCTCCAATAGCTTCTCCGGCGTGATCTCACCCTCCTCCCTGCGGATCTCGTCCAGCAAGGCTCTATCATACATCTCCGGCCCACCGAAAATATGGGCCATGTCAAATTCATAGTGGTCCTCAAAATTTTGAACGCTGCCGTATTCTCTCTCAATCGCCTCGCTCAGATTCGCGCTGACCCACCCATATACCGGCGTAATACCCGTAGTATTCTCCCCCCGTATGGTCTTGGCCACCAATTCTCTCGATGTCATTGCTGTTCCACCTTTCAAATTACAAATATATTCGGAATCGGTCTTGCCAATAGCATAGCAAATTGCTATACTAAAAACAACCGGTATTTTTGCTCAGATTAGGGGGTAATTTTGTGCTATATCCAAGTGATACGCCGGCCCGCCATTTGGCGGACATATTTGATATTCACCGCACAGACGTCCTGTTCCCTGTGACAAAGCACAGCCATCGCTACTTAGAGCTGTTCTATGTGCAGAGCGGTTGGGCGGTCCACTCCATGTCCGGTCTCTCCAAGAAAATTCAGGAAGGCGACTACATCATTGTCGATTACGGAACGACCCACAGCTACGACATCATCAGCTCCAATCTGACCGTCATCAACTGCCTCTTTCGCCCCGGCCTCATCGACCGGTCCCTCTCCCTCTGTGAAAGTTTTCAGGCCATGCTGGAGCACTATATGCTGGGTCTTGGATACACCGCCAAGTACCGCGCCCTGGCAGACCGCGTCTTTCACGATGATGACAAGAGCATTTTCCACATTTTGCTTAAGCTGATGCGGGAATATACCACAATCCCGACCGGGTACCTACAGGTTATCCGGTCGGGATTGATTGAGCTGATTATCTTGACAGCGCGAAAGATCGAAGCGCAAAACGCCCAGGACCTATCCAGGGACGATCCTATCATTTCCGATCTTCTGGATGAAATTCATAGAGATCCGGCAGGCACACAGAGTCTTTGCCAGAGGGCCGCCAGCCTGAACCTCAGCGTCAGCCAGCTCAGCAGGCGCTTTGCCCTCTGCACGGGCTGCGGTTATGCGCAATACCTCCGAAAAGTTCGTCTCGAGCAGGCTTGCAGGCTGTTGATCAACACCCGCGACCCTGTCAACCGTATTGCGGAGGCCTGTGGATACGAAGACATCAAATATTTTGGGGAGATCTTTAAGCAAGCCTATGGTATGACGCCAACTCAATATCGAAGGACATTTTCTCACCCCGGCTCCGTCAGATTCACAACGTAATACCCGTCGGACAGGGTGTAGGAATATTCCTCCGGCCAAAAGGATGTCTGGAAAAATTGCTGCACTCTCGTGATCTTTGTGTGATCCGAGGCCGTGAGGTCGTATGTATTCCCACCGTTGTCATAGCTGTCGATGGCCAGCTCCACAGGCACCACCCGGATATACTCGTCTTTCCACTGCACATAGGTGGGCATGAGGGATACCGATTCCAGGGTTGGCTTCTCTTCTCCCCGCTTTGACAGTTGAAATTGAATGTATACGCCCAATTCTTTGTAGTATGGGCGCTGTTCCGTGTAGTACTGGGATGAAATGAAATTCCCCAGAGAGTAGATAACAAATCCCTGCCGCGTAGTTCCGTCCTCGTTGACAATCTCCCGAACTTCGAAGGGCTGCAACACGTGAGGATGACTCCCTAAAATAATATCGGCGCCGGCCTCGAAAAGCTTGTCCACCATCTCCTCCTGGGTGCTGTTGGGTGTATACTGGTATTCGGTGCCAAAATGCATCATCACAATGACCAGATCGGCCTCCCCGCTCTTGGCTAGCTTTTCCGTCTCCTCGTACATTGCGTTGATCTTGTCCGCATCATAATCTTCCAGCATATTCAAAAGCCCTTTTTGATCCGCTGGCAGGGTAAACCCGTTGGCCCCATAGGTGTAGGCCAGAAATCCCAGCCGGAACCCATTGACCTCCTGGACGGACGCGCGGGGCGCGTCCACCTCGCTGTAAGAACCCGTGGACGGAATTCCCACCTCCCGCAGCACCTCCAGCGTGCTCAACAGCCCTTTTACATTGGCGTCCAGGGAATGATTGTTGGCCGTTCCCAGGAAATCAAAGCCCGCATCCCGGATATTGACCGCCGCCTGGGACGGCGTGTTGAAACACGGGTAGGAACTATAGCCATAAACCTTTTCGCTGGTCGGGTTCCCCTGATTCTGGCCGGCGAACACCGTCTCCAGGTTGGCAACGGCAAAATCTGCCTCCTGAATCTGAGGCGCTATAGCGGAAAAGCTGTCTGTAAAATCAAAGGAATCTCCGCCCCGATATGCCCGCGTCAGCTGCCACTCGTGGAACATAATATCACCAACTGCGCCCAGCACCATCCTCGCCTCCGGGATCTCTTCCTCCTGAGAGCTCTCGTCCGGAGGCGGCGCGGATGAGATAGGCTCTGTGCTCACCTCTTCCATGCGGCTCTCCGCGGAGCTCTCCGCAAGGGCGTACTGGGGCTGGTCGTTCTCCACATCTGCCGGTCTGGCAATCCACAGGATGAGGACTGCCAACAGGGCGATGATCGCTACGGCTTCACAGGCCAGCACCCTCTTCACCCATCGGTTATTTTTCCTATTCTTCATCGTCCCATCTCCCGTCTATGCCCGCAGCTGGGCCCGAATCAGCTCTTTCGCTTTCTCAAGAGCGGCTGGCACCTTGGCGGCGTCCCGGCCGCCGGCTTGCGCCATCGCAGGCTTTCCGCCTCCGCCTCCGCCGGCAACCTTGGCGGCGTCCCGGACGATCAAACCTGCATTTGCTCCGGCTTCCACCGCTTCCTGGCTCGCCATGACCACAAACTGAAGCTTGTCTGTCCCGCCGGCCAAAACCAGAATGCAAGCTCCCAGCTTCTCCTTCAGCGTATCCCCCAGCTGCTTCAACTCGTCGGCCGCCATATCCTTCTCGTAAAGGCAGAGGACGGAGATATGGCCTATGGTCTCCACCTTATCCATAATATCCGCCGCCGCGCTCTGGGTCAGCTGACTTTTCAGGGAACTCACTTCCCGCTGCAACTCTTTTACCTGGTGAGTCAGGGACTCCACCTGCTCCACCACTCGGTCTCGGTTCGCTTTGAGAATGGCCGCGATGTCCGTCAGCTCTTGCTCCTGCCTCTGGAAGTACTCCAGCGCTTTTTCCCCGGTCAGCGCTTCGATGCGGCGCACGCCGGCGGCAATGCCACTTTCCGACAAGATTTTGAAGCAGCCTGCCTGCGCCGTATTCGTCAGATGTGTCCCTCCGCACAGCTCAACGCTGTAGTCTCCCATGCTGACCATCCGCACGACAGCGCCGTATTTCTCGCCAAAGAGGGCCATAGCGCCGGCCTTTCGCGCCTCCTCCATGGAGGTCTGCTGCGTTTGGATCGGCAATGCGGACAGGATCTTGCGATTGACCTCCCGCTCCACCGCCTCCAATTCCTCAGCTGTCATCGCCTGAAAGTGAGTGAAATCAAAGCGAAGGCGGTCGCCGTTGACATCGGAGCCCGCTTGCTCCACGTGAGCGCCCAACACATTGCGCAGCGCCTTTTGCAGAAGGTGCGTCGCGCTGTGGTTCCGGGCAGTTGACAGGCGGTTGCGCTCATCGACCACCATCTTGGCAGTCTGGCCGCAGCGGATGACGCCGTCGATAACGGTCCCCACATGTCCGATTTTGTCCCCGATGGCTTTGATGGTCTCATCGACTGCCACGATGCCGGAGTCCGTCTGGATCGTTCCAAAGTCCCCATGTTGTCCGCCCATGGTTGCGTAGAACGGCGTCCTGTCGGCAAACACGGTTACCTTGCAGCCCTGAGCGGCCTCCTGAACCACGTCCTCACCGCTGGTGATGGCCACGATCTCAGAATCCTCCGTGTAAAGCTGCTCATACCCGACAAAGCGCGTCTCCATCGCAGGGTTCAGTTCATTGTACACAGTGGCCTTTGCGCCCATGTAATTCGTTTCGCTTCTGGCCTCCCTAGCCCGAATCCGCTGCGCCTCCATCTCCCTGTGAAATCCATCCATGTCCATGGAAAATCCGTCTTCCTCCAAAATTTCTTCTGTCAGATCCGTGGGGAATCCATAGGTGTCATAGAGCTTAAACGCTTTCGCCCCCGAGAGGACCGATGCCCCTTCCTCTTTCATCTCCTGGACAAAACTCTGTAAAATCGCAAGCCCGGCATCCAGAGTCGCATAGAATTTTTCTTCCTCGCTGGCGATGACCTTGTGAATGTAATCCCGCTTGTCCGCCAATTCCGGATAGGCATCCTTGGCCGTGTCGATGACCGTCTGGCTAATCTCTGTCAGGAAAGGATGGCTGATGCCCAGCAGTTTCCCGTGACGGGCAGCTCTCCGCAGGATACGGCGCAGCACATATCCCCTCCCCTCATTGGAGGGCAGGACTCCGTCGGAGATCATGAAGGTCATGGATCGGATATGGTCCGTTATGACCCGGACGGAGACATCCGTGTCATGATCAGCCCCATAGACAACGCCGGCGATCCGGCAGATGTGATCCCGGATGGCGCGAATTGTGTCCACATCAAAGAGGGAGTCCACGTTCTGCATCATCACCGCCAAACGCTCCAGGCCCATGCCGGTGTCGATATTTTTCTTTTCCAGGGGCTCATAGGTGCCGTCATCCTTGCGGTCGAACTGTGTGAAGACCAGATTCCAGAACTCCATAAACCGGTCGCAGTCACAGCCCACCCCGCAATCCGGCGAGCCGCAGCCGTATTCTTCCCCCCGATCATAGTACAGCTCTGAACAGGGACCGCAGGGACCGCTCCCGTGTTCCCAAAAATTATCCTCTTTCCCCAGCCTCGTAATGTGGTCCATGGGGATGCCGATGTCCTCATGCCAAATGGCCTCCGCCTCATCGT
>JAHZBS010000072.1:1506-10881 GCA_019423265.1 Clostridiales bacterium | reverse complement strand
CGATGAAGTATAATAACAAAGGGTAATAAAAAAAGGAATTTTATATCTTGATTTTATTTTTTCGTAAATTAATTAGTTTTACGAAACTTTATCTCGATTATCTAACACAAAAAATGCCATAAAAATCGTCTACCGCCGCATTTTTATGGCATTTTTATTATTGCTTTTCAATTTTTTTGTGAATATATAGGAATTCTTGGATAAGCTGGCGCAGTAACGCCCGCTCCGAGAACATTTGGACTGGTGTGGCTCGCACCCATTTTATGTACAATAGAATTCTATTTGACGGTGAGATATTCGATGCTAAATCCGTAGTATATAAGTGAGGCAGAAAGGTTGGTGATCTGAATTGGACGATAGTCAAATCATTGAATTGTTCTTTGAGCGCTCAGAGCAGGCAATCCATGAACTATCGCAAAAATATGGTGCCGTGTGCAAAAAAGTTGCTGACAACATACTCAACGACAAAAGGGATACCGAAGAATGCCTGAACGATGCATATCTCGGCGTGTGGAATACAGTTCCACCTCAACATCCTAATCCGCTCTTAAGTTATGTCTGCCGCATTGTTCGCAATCTTGCTATCAAAAAATATCACACAAATACCGCGGCCAAACGAAACAGCCTTTATGATGTCGCTTTGGAAGAGCTGGAAAACTGTTTTTCAGCCACAACCTCGGTTGAAGATGCATTCGATGCAAACGAAGTTGCCCTCATCATTGACGGCTTTCTCGAAACTCTGAAAAAGGAAGATCGAATTATATTTGTCCGCCGTTACTGGTTTTCCGATTCTATTCCAGACATTGCAGAACTCTTCCTTACGAGTAACCACAATGTATCGGTACGGCTCTCACGAATACGGCAGAAGTTAAAAAAATATCTAATTAAGGAAGGAGTGTCTCTATGAGAAAAAATAGAGTTTCTGAGACAATTGGGAATATCGATACGAAATATGTAGCGGAAGCGCTTGCCTACACCGGAAAGCCTCTTCGCCATCCCGGATGGATGAAATGGTGTGCTATTGCAGCTTGCATCGCGCTCGTTGCCGTAGGCACAATGATTTTCCAAGATGGAAATATAGGTGATGAAACTCAAATCTCAACCTTGAATAACGGCAGCGAAATTAAATTTGCTAAAGCGGATCCGATCGGTACCCCTCAAATGGATATAGCATTTGAGACTGATTCTCGTAGTCTAACGGAAGCCGAAATAAAAACATTGTTCAGAGAGCTACCTGTAACCGGAACGGCGATCTTCAATGCGGAAACCGGGGCCTTGATAAGCTTTGACGGGAAACTTGATACTGTGAAACTGACTGTTGCCGCACCCGAAATGATGCCTGGCGACACGGTGATTGAGGGAAAAGAACTAACTTCCTATGTGGATGGAGTTGCTGTTTCGGCAGGATATTTTGTCACAGCTGCGAATAGCAAAGGTGAAAAGCGAATTATCTACTATGCAACATTCAAGGCGGGGGAAAGCACATTCTATGTTGAACACGCGGGCTTAATGGAGAAAAGCGAAACTGTAAAAGGTGAGATATCCGCAGCCATTCAAAAGCTGATTGAACTTGGCAACCTCGATCTTGCGCAAATTACAAAATAGGAAACAGAAGGCCGGCCCCCCAAAAAGGGAGCCGGCAAAAACTGTCCTCTTTCCTTACTCTCCCTGCTGACTCTGGAGATGGTGCTTTAAAACATTTTTTGCTGTATTGTTCACATGGCGCGTCATACACTCTTTTGCAAGCTCACCATCGCGGCTGCGGATTGCGTCCAGCACCGCCTGATGTTCCTCCAATGAGCTCTGCGCACGGCCTTCGCTTTTCAGTGACGCTCCCCTCGTGCGGCCCACATAGCTGTGAAGATCCCGCAGAATATGCTTCAGCATCCTACTGTTGGACATGCTGTACAACAGCTGATGAAACTGTCCATCCATGGTCTTGAGCTGATCATAATTCTTTCGCTCCAGATAAAAACGGGTCAAATCTACGATTTCCGTCAGCTGTGCGATCTCGTCATCCGTCGCTTCCGCTGCGGCGCGCGCAGCGGCCATCCCCTCGATGAGCGATCGGATCTCGTAGATATCCTGGATATCCTCCGCTGTGATCCCTGTGACGACCGCGCCCTTGTTCGGCGTGATCTCCACCAGCTCTTCCAACTCCAGCTGGCGGAGAGCCTCCCGCACCGGCGTGCGGCTCACATGGAGCTCTTTTGCGAGCCCTAATTCGGTTACCGCTTCCCCGATGGAATACCGGCCGGATAAAATATCGCTGCGAATCTGGGCATATACCCTGGTGGTCAGATTCGTACCCACCGGGACAGAATCCGAGTAGCCTGCGTCCATGTCCTAAATCCTCCTTGCCCTGTCTATCCCATAGACAGACGGTCACATCGCCTCAATGGTGGCCATGATATAATCAGCAAATTCCTCTCCTGTGGCGCCATCGTCCCGTCCTGTCATGACAAGCTTTCGCTCTTTGTTGCCACAAATGTCGAGGGCGGCATACAACTTATCCGCCTCCTCGGCGTACCCGATATGTGCCAGCAGCATCGCCGCCGCGCGGATCACGCTTGAGGGATCCGCGTACTGCGCGCGCCCTTCCCGAACCATCCGCGGCGCGGAGCCATGGATCGCCTCAAACATGGCGTAGCGCTTGCCGATATTGGAACTGCCCGCCGTACCCACGCCGCCCTGGAATTCGGCGGCTTCATCTGTCAGGATATCGCCGTACAGATTGGGCAGCACCACAACCTGAAAATCCTTGCGGCGCTTCTCGTCCACAAGCTTCGCCGTCATAATGTCGATATACCACTCATCAAACGTTATGTGCGGATACTCCGCCGCCACCTTGCGGCATTCCTCTAGGAATTTGCCATCTGTGGTTTTGATCACATTTGCCTTGGTCACCGCCGTAACCCTGGTCTTTCCATTTTTATCGGCAAAATCAAAGGCGGCCCGGGCGATTCTCTCGGCTCCCGGGGAGGTGATAACCTTGAAATCAAAGGCCAAATCCTCGGTGACATTCATGCCCTGACTTCCCAGGGCGTAGGCCCCCTCCGTATTTTCCCGGAAAAACGTCCAGTCGATCCCCTGCTCTTCAACTTTGACAGGGCGAACATTGGCGAACAGATCCAACTCCTTGCGCATAGCCACATTGGCGCTCTCAATATTCGGCCAGGGATCGCCCTTTTGCGGCGTCGTGGTCGGCCCTTTCAACAGAACGTGGCATTTCTTGATCTCCGCCAGCACGTCGTCCGGTATGGCTTTATTGCAGGCCGCACGGTTTTCAATGGTCAGCCCTTCGATGGTCCGGATCTCAACCTTTCCCTCTTCCACCGGCTTTTTCAGCAAAAATTCCATAATCCGCTGTGCTTGCTCTGTGATCATCGGGCCGATTCCATCGCCGCCGATGACGCCGATAATCAGCTTATCCAGAGACTTGTAATCGATAAAATCGCCCTCGCTCTTTAACCGCTGTACCCGGGCGTCCTGTTGTTCCAATAGCTGTTCAAACCGCTGTAAAAACGAATCATAGTTTCCCATGGTTACCCCTCCTATTGCGCCTGTTTGATAAAATTAATTTTTCCGCCTGCCAGTAGAACCTGGAGTTCCTTATCCGTCAGTTCGATGCGAAACGCCATTTCCCGTCCGCTCTTCCCATCCTTGACTACCACATGACCGCTCTTGACCTGCTGGGTGGCGTTCTCGATGGTCAAATCATCCATCAACGCCAGCGCATCATAGTCCTCGGGATTTTCAAAGACCAACGGCAGAATCCCACTGTTGATCAGGTTCGCCTTGTGGATTCTGGCAAAACTCTTGGCCAAAACCGCCTTGATGCCTAGATACAGAGGGACAAGCGCGGCGTGCTCCCTGCTGGAGCCCTGTCCATAGTTGTCGCCTCCCACGATAAAGCCTCCGCCGTTGGCTTTAGCCCGGGCCGGGAATTCCGGATCACAGGGGGTCAGGCAGAAATTCGAGAGATGGGGAATATTGGAGCGGAAGGGCAACAGGCTTGCATTGGAGGGCATGATATGATCTGTGGTGATATTGTCCTCCACCTTGATTAGCACCTTTCCTTTCACCGTCTCCCCGAGAGCCTCATTTACAGGGAAATCTTTAATGTTGGGGCCCTTGATTACCTCCACCGTCTCCGGATTCTCGGAAGGCGGGATCAGCATATTGTCATGGACAAAGAATTTTTCAGGCAGTTCGACGGACAGATCAACGCGGTCCGCGTAGGTGCGGGGATCCGTCAGCTTTCCTTCCAGCGCGCTTACAGCCGCCGTCTCCGGGCTGACGATGTAGACTCCCGCAGAAGCCGTACCGCAACGCCCCTTAAAGTTTCGATTGATCGTCCGCAGGGAAATCGCGCCCGTCGCCGGCGCTTGCCCCATACCGATACAGGGCCCGCAGCCGGACTCCAAAATTCTAGCTCCCGCGTCGATCATATCCGCTAATGCTCCATTTTCCGCTAGCATTGTCAGCACCTGTTTAGAGCCGGGCGCGATGACCAGACTGACTTCCGCCGGGACCGTCCTTCCCTTCAAGATGCGCGCAACGCGCATCATGTCCAGATACGAGCTGTTGGTACAGCTGCCGATGGCAACCTGATCCACCTTGATCCCGCCAGCTTCCTTCACTTTCTTAACATTGTCCGGGCTATGAGGCAGAGCCGCCAGCGGCTCCAGCGCCCCCAGATCGATGGTGATCTCCTCATCATAGGTGGCGTCGGCGTCCGGCTGAAGCTCTACATAGACGTCGCCCCGCCCCTGGGCCTCCAAAAATGTCTTGGTCATCTCATCGGTGGGGAAGATCGACGTGGTGGCGCCCAATTCTGTCCCCATATTGGTGATTGTGGCGCGGTCCGGCACGGTCAGCGTTTTGACTCCCTCGCCCGTATACTCGATAATTCGGCCGACTCCGCCCTTAACGCTCAGAAGGCGAAGAACCTCCAGAATCACGTCCTTTGCCGAGACAAAAGGCTGGAGTTTTCCCTTTAGGTCCACCTTTACGACCTTAGGCATATTAATGTAGTACGTACCGCCACCCATGGCAACGGCTACGTCAAGACCGCCAGCGCCCATGGCCAACATCCCAATTCCGCCGCCTGTGGTTGTGTGGCTGTCAGACCCTAACAGAGTCTGGCCCGGCACGCCAAAGCGCTCCAAATGGACTTGGTGACAGATCCCATTGCCTGGCTTGGAGAAATAGATGCCATGCTTGCTCGCCACCGTCTGGATATATTTATGGTCATCCGCGTTTTCAAACCCTTGCTGCAGCATATTGTGGTCAATATAGGCAACCGACCGTGTGGTTTTAACCTGATCTACGCCCATGGCCTCCAACTGTAGATAGGCCATAGTCCCCGTTGAATCCTGGGTTAGCGTCTGATCAATGCGAAGCCCAATCTGCTCTCCCGGGACCATCCTGCCGTCCACCAGGTGTGCTGAAATGACTTTCTGTGCAACATTCATTCCCATACCGATTCCTCCTTATTTCGTTGTGGGCAGATCATCCTATGGTCCGGCCCTGTTTCGCCGCCAGCGCCAGTGACAGCTCCTCCAGCTCTCCGTCGGAAATCGCCGTCACTCTGCCCTCTTCATATTCTTTGTCAACCCAACCCTTTAATTCTATCACAATGGGATCCTGCTTGTCAAAAGCATTTTCCCCCCGGAGGCGAAAATGGCTGTTGAGCCAGTGGGCGATGCCAGACGCGCCGGATGTGTTGCTGACCATAACCTTCGGCGGCCGGTTCAGCAGGAGATCTGTGTCAAATATATTGTAGATCTCTTCATTCTTGAGAAGCCCGTCAGCGTGGACGCCGGCCCTGGTCACATTGAAGTCCTCTCCCACAAAGGGGGTTCGGGGGGGGATCCGATACCCGAGTTCTTTTTCATAGTACTCTGCGATCTCTGTGATCACCGTAGTGTCCATGCCATCCAGCGTACCCCGCAGCTGCGCATACTCGATGACCATGGCCTCGATGGGACAGTTTCCGGTGCGCTCTCCGATCCCCAAAAGGGAACAGTTCACGCCCGACGCGCCGTACAGCCAGGCCGTCGTGGAATTGCTCACCGCTCTGTAAAAGTCGTTGTGTCCATGCCATTCAATCAGCTCCGAGGGGATCCTGGCATGATGCCGCAGGCCGTAGATGATTCCCGGAACGCTCCGCGGAAGCGCAACACCTGGGATCCCGACGCCGTATCCCATGGTATCACAGGCCCGGATCTTAATCGGCACGCCGGATTCCTTCATGAGCCTGGACAGCTGTAAGACAAAGGGAACAACAAATCCATAGAAATCCGCTCTCGTTATATCCTCGAAATGGCAGCGAGGGCGGATTCCCATCTCAATACATTCGGTGATCACCCTCATATAGTGCTCAATCGCCTGCTTGCGCGTCATTTTTAGCTTATAGAAAATATGATAATCGGAGCAGCTGACCAGGATTCCTGTCTCCTTCATCCCCAGTTCCTTTACCATCTCAAAGTCTTTCTTAGAAGCCCGAATCCAGCTGGTAATCTCAGGGAATTCATATCCTCTCTCCATGCACTTGTACACGGCATCCCGGTCCTTCTGGCTATATAAAAAGAACTCGCTCTGGCGAATGATCCCCTTAGGACCGCCCAGACGGTGCAGCATGTCAAAGAGATCCACAATCTGCTGCGTCGTGTACGGTTCCCTGGACTGCTGCCCGTCCCGGAAGGTCGTATCCGTAATCCAAATCTGCTCTGGCATCCCCATGGGAACTAACCTGCGGTTGAAAATCAGCTTCGGAACCTCCGAATAATTGAACAGCATCCGGTATAGATTCGGCTCCTCCACGTCCTGAAGGCTATACTCAAACTGTGACCGCTCCAGGAGATTCGTGCTTGGGTTGATCTCCAATTCATTTAAGAAATCCCTGTCCTCCATATTAACCACCCTACCGCTCGTCAAAAGCGCTTCCTTTCTTTGATTTCTTGTATTGTCTTAGATTGTATACAATTATACCATTTTTGTCAAGTGAAAAACTCAAAATTTTTATAAAAAGCTTCACCCCTCCCCCTTTTCCAGAATACCTTATAGTATCAAAGGCGATAAGCCACGGCGAAAAGCCCTGGCAATGAGCTTCTCGCTTTTGAAATCATCATTCAAGGAGGCGGCAATTATGGGTTGCCAAAACAATATTTGCTTTCTTATCATTCTTTTCGCTCTGTTCTGTAACGACGGTTGTGGATGCAACAACGGATGCTGCGACAACTGGTGCTGGATTTTGATTCTGCTTCTGTTCTGCGGCAATTGCAATGGGCTCTTTGGCCTTAACAACGGCTGCGGATGCAACAACTGCTCCACGGGTTGCGGATGCAAATAATTCCACTGTAATGTAGGAATACAAAAGGCGGCCTCTTCCTCGAAGGGGTCGCCTTTTTGTCTTACAATCGCTGCGAAATTTACCGTGGCAGCTTGAGAAGTGTTTCCTCCTGAAACAAAGGCTCCAACAGAACCCCCTCCAAGACAGGAGATCCCATCTCATACGTCATGGAGACCGCCTTCGTAATCAGTTCCCCGATCCGGTTCAAGCTCCAAGAAAGGGATTTTCCGTGCAGGACATAGCCTATTAGCAAACTGCAAAACAAGTCACCGGTCCCGCTGTAGTGGACGGGCAGCATAGAAAAAGGAGATTTCACATAGTCCCCTGCCTCCCTATCATATCCCCAATTGGCATTTCCATCCCCCTGCGCCACTCCTGTTATACAGACCGTCCCAGGGCCCATATCCGCCAACTGTCGCAGGTAGTCCCGGATCGTCTCATCGGATACCGTATCCTCATACTCCCGTCCTAGCAAGAAGCAGGCCTCCGTAAAATTCGGCGTGATGATGTCGGCTTGCGCAATCATCCTCCGCATCCCACGAATCATTTCCTCCGTGTAACACTGGTACAGCTTTCCCTGATCCCCCATGACTGGATCCACGACCAAGAGAGCCCCCGCCCTCCGGCATTCCTCCAAATAAGGTTCCAGAATCGAGGTCTGTCTCTCAGAACCTAAAAATCCGGTATACACACAATCAAACCGGACATTCTGCTCTCGCCAGCCGTCGATGTACCCTTGCAGATTGTCGGTAAAGTCAACCATAAAGAACCGTTCAAATCCCGTGTGGTTGCTGAGAATCGCCGTCGGCGCCGGGCAACAGCAGACTCCCATGTTGGTCAATGTTGGGATCGCCACTGTCAGGGAGCATCGCCCATATCCGGTCAAATCATTAAAAACTGCTGCTTTGGGCGTTCTCCTCATGGCCGCTCCTCACTTTGTTTCTGGGCTGCGTATGCGCTGATAAACTGCCTGGCGCTTCTGCCGGAGAATCCTTTTTGGTCGAGAGCCCATTGCAGCGCCTTTTGCCGCAGTTCCTGCCCATCCCCATTCACTCCCAGTTGGGCCGCCATATGGGTTACGATCTCCAAGTACTCATCCTGTTTCGGCACCGGGTAGGTCAGCGTGATGCCGAATCTCTGGGACAGAGACAACTTTTCGTTCATCGCCTCAATGCCATGGACTTCCTCGTCCATATGATTTAAATCCCGATCTTTCCACTTCTGTTGAATGATATGCCGCCTGTTGGACGTGGCGTAAAAGATGACATTGTCCGGCTTCTTTTCAGCGCTCCCCTCCAAGAGCGACTTGATATATTTATAATCCGTCTCCTGATCTTCAAAAGAAAGGTCATCAATGAAGAGAATGAAGCGCTTGCCTCTCCCGGTCAAGAATTTCATGACATCCGGGAGCAGGGGCATCTGCTCCTTTCCCATCTCCAAAAGCCGCAGCCCGTCATCAAAATATTCGTTGACCAGCGCCTTGACAGAGGAGGATTTGCCAGTTCCCCCCGCACCCGCCAACAATACGTTGTTCGCGGGGCGTCCTTTGACGAAGCTGCTTGTGTTCTCGATCAATGTCCGCTTTTGGTACTCATATCCCACCAGATCCGACAGCCGGATGTCATCATAGTGTTCAATTCCCACTAAGCCTCTCTTCTGGCTCCACCGAAACATGGGATACATAGCCATAACCCCACACCCATTGGACTCATAATACGCTTTGACCGCGTCTGCTATGCTGGATGCTTGACAGGCCGGATCTGCAAAAGACAGAGTCTGCAAAAAGCCGGCCAGGATATCTCTTCGCCTGCGCGCGGGCAGCTGCCCACCCGTTTCCTTTGTGTCCCGCACATATTGCCTTGCGATCTTTTGTAAGCCAGCCGACTCTAATTCCTCCTGGGCCTTGGCCACCACACTCTTCAGAATTCCCATATCCCACAGCACCGCTTGGTATAAACTTCCGCTGTCTCCGGCGGAGCGCCGCTCGCAGTCCAAGCTGAACGGATTGACATCATTTA
>JAHZBS010000072.1:0-1406 GCA_019423265.1 Clostridiales bacterium | reverse complement strand
CTGTCTCCGGCGGAGCGCCGCTCGCAGTCCAAGCTGAACGGATTGACATCATTTAATATGAGATGCCAAATCCAAGCCTCCATAATATTGCCCTCCAGCATATGCTGTTCCGCCTTTTCAATCAGCCGGCCTGTCAGTTCACACGCCTTGTCCATCCTCTGCCGGGCGTTTTCACAATCTAACATCTCCTGCACTGCCGTCATGACAGGATCCTGCATGATCCCGCGATACACGATCAATTGACGCAATCTAGCCATTCTTATCCTTCTTCCACTCGTAATCTACGGAAAATATTGTACCACATCTGGCGGATAATGCAAGTCCAGATCTGCGCCGGGAAAAAGCCTGTAACTACTGCCTTGCGCTGGATTCGCGCAATTCCGAGATGACCTGCTTCAGATACACCTCTTCTCTCTCATTGACATCCGTAATCTTTTGAGCGGCCCGCCGCAGTGCATTCGAATCCCCCACAGCGGCATACTTCATAGCCAATGACATAGCCAACTGCGCTTTGCTGTAGCATTCGGATGCCGCCAGAACCAAGGCGCCGTCCGATATGAACCCTTTTTCATAGAGCGTCTCGATTCGAATCTTCATAAGCTGCTTGTGATCCATAAAACTGCGTGTATACCTCATATCAACCTGTTTGCGCTCATTCCCAATGTCTCTCAAATAGAGCGCAAACTCTCTCCAGGCATTACGGCCAAACTTCAACCTGCCGGACGATATGTACTGCGAAAGTTCCCGCCGCGACAAGAATCCAGGGATATAAGAGTCATAGTACTCCGAAAGCCTGTCGGCAACATTTTTTGCGTTTATGCCCGGAAAGATATACTTTCTGTTGACACGAAAGAACAGCAGCTCTATGTCGCTTTTCTGCACATTCAAAAGGGCCGCCTCATATTCGCCATAGGGAATCGTATACGGAACATATCTCCCGTTTATATACCCTGCTGACATATATACGCCGGCGGCGTCATCGAAACCATACAGCAGGCACTCATGATCAAAATCATAGATTCTCCCCCGGCTGACCGCGGATATATATCCCTCATTTGGCGAAGCGTATACATATTGACCGTTTGACAGTCTGCGGCGAACTTCCTCGATTGCCTCCTGTACGCACTCCATTGTTTTTTCCCGGCACACATATGGCTCTTGCCTTATGAGGCCACATTTCTCAAACCATCCGTCCTCGGGATACTGATAAAAATTGTTTCTATCCTCCTGGCTATACAGGCAATTTACATATATATCACACATTAGCTCTGAAACAAAATTTTTGCCGAAATGCCCTTCTACTATTCCAAAGGGATATGCGTGATTAAGGTACGTTCTTATGATCGGTGATAATTCAAATGGCAATATAACTTTCATACATCCTCCTGTGCTTTTTTATAGACCTC
>JAHZBS010000071.1:9474-10949 GCA_019423265.1 Clostridiales bacterium | reverse complement strand
TTTTAACAAAAATTTATAGTTTATTCTCGATATAGACCTGTTTGGTAAGATCTTCCACATGGAGGATCCCCGCTATATTCTCATCATTTTCCAGCATCTTCCCGACGGCTTCCATCTTTTGGTCAAAATTGTCAAAACTTCCACAGCTGACATCCAGGTTGGTGGTGTACAGCATAATCGCATCCAAATTGCTGACATTGATCTCCACGATCTGTTTTGTAAGAGAGTATTTCTGGAGAATCGCGCAGATCTCCAGCACCAACTCATACCGGTCCGCGTCCTTTGTGTTCAACACTTCCCCCAACTTGTAGCTCTCGATCCGCAGGCCCTGTACAATGGGCAGTTCCTCCTCCAGATAATACGTGCTGTCGAGCACATACCCATTTTTATCAATGCAGAGATACGTGCCCATGTGGGGGACATATCCCACCGTCGTTCTCTCCGTCACCTGGACAGTAATCCCATCGGGCCAGTTCAGGTATACGTCGGCCGTATCAATCTTGGGATCCATAGTATGGTCCGCCTTCCAATTGTTGAGCAGATAGCGGAACATATTGGTCCCCTCGACAATGTTTAAGTTATCCATAATTGTCTCTTTGGTAACCTGCTGGTTGCCCTCCACTGTCACCTGAGAAATGGCAAAAAAGCTGCTGTTCAAAAAAAGTAACGCCAGCAGGAGCACCAGCAGGATACACAACAGTATTTTACCTGCCCGATATCTACGCTTAGGTTCCTTGTATCCGATTCGCAATACTTTCGCCATTGGTTTTTACGCTCCTCTATCCTTCGTCAATTTGTGCGCCCAGCGACCTCAAGTCTTCTATAATGTGTTCATAGCCCCGCTCGATATGCTCCGGCTGACAGATCAGGGTCTCGCCCTCGGCGCAAAGGCCAGCCAAAACTAAGGCCGCTCCCCCGCGCAGATCCATAGCGCTGACATTGGCGCCTTTCAACGGCGTCCTGCCCCGGACTACGGCGATCTGCCCCTCCACGGCGATGTCTGCGCCCATGCGGATCAGCTCCGGCACATGCTTATAGCGGGCCTCAAAAATTGTTTCCCGGACAATGCTCGTTCCCTCCGCCTGGGTCATCATGGCCATCAAGGGCGCCTGCAGATCCGTGGGAAATCCCGGATGGGGCAGGGTTTGGATATCCGTGGGCATGAGCGAGGCTGGCGCTATGAGGCTCACCTCTGTTCCGCAATCCAGAACCGTGCAGTTCATCTCCTTCAGCTTCTCCAACAGCGCGACCAGATCCCCTGTCCGCACATTGGTAAGCTCAATGGAACCGCCTGTGGCCGCCGCCGCGATTAAGTAGGTGCCCGCCACGATCCGGTCCGGTATGACCGAATAGCGAACTCCGTGCAGCTGGCTAACCCCCTGGATCGTGATAATATCCGTTCCTGCACCGCTCACCCGCGCTCCCATGGCGACAAGCATATTGGCCAGGTCCACGATCTCCGGCTCTTTTGCCGC
>JAHZBS010000071.1:0-9374 GCA_019423265.1 Clostridiales bacterium | reverse complement strand
CTCCCATGGCGACAAGCATATTGGCCAGGTCCACGATCTCCGGCTCTTTTGCCGCGTTGCAGATGTAAACGGTCCCCTGGGCGAATACCGCAGCTAACATAATATTCTCAGTGGCGCCTACGCTGGGGAAATCCAGGTTGATCACGCCGCCCTTTGCTTTTCCGCTACAGCGGATCTCCCCATGCTCCTCCTCCACGGAATAGCCCAGCCGCCGCAGCGCTTTCAGGTGGTAGTTGATGGGCCGGTTGCCTATGGAGCAGCCTCCCGGGTAGGAGATGAACACCTCCCCCATACGGGCCAAAACCGCTCCCATCAGAATGATAGAGGACCGCATTTTGTGTACGAGGTCTGCTGGAATCCGCACGGTATCCATCGCGTTAGCCCTGACGCGGATCTGGGATCCGTCAATCATAACTTGACATCCCTGTGCTCTCAAGATCTCAACCATTGTCTCTACGTCTAAAATATGGGGACAGTTTTCCAGCATTACCTCATCGGCTGTCAGCACGGACGCCGCCAAAATCGGCAGCACCGAATTTTTGGATCCTTGCACTTTAACCTGCCCATGCAGACTATAGCCGCCCCGTACGCTTATCTTCTTCATAGTGCGCCTCCAAATACGTCTTCTACTATAGACTATTCGGAGGACGGGGAGTGGGTTACGGCGGACAAAATAAAATCTTTTGGCCTCAGATTCCTCGGGGTTGCGCCCTACCCCGCGCTGTTTCTGCGGGTGTACTGGGATATATTTAGCAGGATCCCCATACTTGCCATGAGAAACAAAAGAGAGGAACCGCCGTAGCTGATGAAGGGAAGTGAGATTCCCGTGGCGGGTATGGTGTTGGTATTGACGGCCACGTTGAGCACAACCTGGATCGCCACCTGCCCTACAAGGCCGGCTGCCACAAGGGAGGTGAACCGGTTGGGCGCATAGATGCAGATCTTAATGCCATGCCAGATCAAGAGGAAGAACAGCAGCAACACGACGCCAGCGCCAAACAACCCCAACTCTTCACAGATGATAGAAAAGATAATATCATTGTGGGCTTCCGGTATAAAGCCCAACTTCTGTATACTCTGCCCCAATCCTACGCCAAAAATACCTCCGGAGCCTACGGCGTACAGAGATTGAATAATCTGGTAGCCTTCGTTCTGTGCGTAGGCCCACGGGTCCATCCACGCCCACACACGGCCGGCGCGGTAGGCGTATGCCTCCGCAAATTTTTGCAGGATGTCCGGCAAATACTCCGATGGAATCTTTGGCAGAACCACTAGGAATACCCCCACAGCGATGATGGGGATGCCTACGCAGAACAGGTGCTTCAGCCGCACACCGCCGACAAACATAATGATGACGCCCATGGCAGCGATAATAATAGCGCTGGACAGATTCTCAATAAAGACCAGAACCGTTGGGACCATCAGGACGATCAGCAATTTAAAAAATGTTTTGAGACTTGTGATATCCTCCCCGTGTTTATCCACAAGGTAGGCCATGTACAGGGCAACGGCGATTTTAGCCAGCTCTGCCGGCTGAAAGCTGAGACTGCCCACCCCCAGCCACCGCTGGGAGCCATTCTTTTCTGATCCGACGAGCAAGACTAGAACCAGACAGATATTGGCCAAAATATAGGCGGGAAATGCCAGCTTTTTGAAGGCCGCCAGGGGAAATTTGGACGCCACGACCATAGCGACGACGCCAATGCCTAGCCACATAATCTGGCGGCGAAAGAAATGGAAGCTGTCGCCAAACTTGTTGTATGCAGAATAGTAACTGGAGCTGGTGACCATAACGATTCCTATAAAGGACAGAAGGATAATGCTGGCGATCAGAGTAAAATCGCTCTCCTGCCGCTGCGGCAGCGTAAAAGCAACGGTCCTCGCCTTCTCCTTCGGAACTCGCTTGTACCGCTTTCGCCTCTTCGGCGGCCGCTTTACAGCGGCGGCGTCCAAGCGCTCGGCCTTCTGTGACGGTCTGGTTGGAGCTTGCGCCGCTGGGCGCCGGGTGGACGTGCTGCGCGGCGCGCTCTCCTCTACTCTTCGAGGGCGGCTTTGCTGCTCATAGCGCGGTTTATACCGGGAATCATATGCGTAACCGGTTCTCTCACTTCTGCTTCTCTGTGTCGCGCCCCCCGCATTTCCGAAGGAAGGCCGGTTTTGAAAATCTTCTGGGCGCAAGGGCCGCACATTGTCCCCTGGGGCGGCCTGATTTCTTACTTCCTGCTCCCGCATCGCCCGCCGCCGTTCCAGCTCTTTTGTCCTAACATACCGCTTTTTGCGCTTGACGGGCCGCCCTGTATTTCCGCTGTCCATAAGACCTTCCTCCTTTCCCTCAATGGTTGGCTTTGTCTAGACAAGTTACTATCTCCCGAAAGAGATCTCCCCGCTGTTCATAGCTCTCAAACATATCCCAGCTGGCACAGGCGGGCGACAATAGAACACTGTCCCCTGTCTCTGCCAGATCCGCGGCGCTGTGAACCGCTTCCTCCAGGGTATTGACTCTCAGGATGTCGTCCGCCGGGTACCCGGCGCGGACAGCGCTCTGAAAAATCATGTCCTTCGTCTCGCCCAGCAGAATTAGCTTCTTGACCCGGCCAGGAAATAGAGCTGTCCAGGGATCAAAAGAGATCGCTTTATCCATACCGCCTCCGATCAATACCGTCGGCGTCTTCATGGCGCACAGCCCTTTGATGGCCGCATCGGGGTTCGTCGCTTTTGAATCGTTATAGTACGACACGCCATCGATGCACCCAACAAACTCAATCCGGTGCTCGACGCCGGGAAACCGCATGAGCTCTTGGCGGATGACGGCCGCTGGCACACCTGCACACAGGGAACAGGCGATGGCGGCTAATGCGTTTTCCTCATTGTGTACACCGAAAATTTTCATCTCCTCAACCCGGCATATGGGAATCGCATCCCCGTCAATGGCCGAGATGAACTCATCCCCCCTCACATAGACGCCTCCGGGAATGGGCGTCTTCCGGCTAAAGTAGATGACCCTCGGCCCCCCGGCTTTGGCTCTGATCTCTTCGCCCATGTGTACAAGACAAGGATCATCCCAGTTCAGAATGCAAAAATCATCCGCGCCCTGGTTGCGGACAATATTTTGCTTGGCCGCGATATACGCCTCCAGCGTCTTGTGCCGGTTCAGATGGTCCGGTGTAATATTGAGGATTGCGCTAATATGCGGATGGAACTGATCGATGGTCTCCAATTGAAAGCTGGAGAGCTCCATGACAACAACATCGTCGGGTCCAGTGGTTTCCACAATCTCTGTAAATGCGATGCCGATATTGCCCGCTACCTGGCTGCCTGGCTTCCAGGCTTTCAGGATCTGGCCTGTCAAAGCCGTCGTGGTCGTCTTGCCGTTGGTGCCCGTTATGCCGATAATGGGACTTGCACAGAAGCGGTATCCCAGCTCCACTTCGCTCCACACAGGCACGCCCAGTTCCCTTGCGCGCTGTATATAGGGCAGGTCCGTAGGAATGCCGGGACTTAGAACCATACAGTCCAGCTGCCGCAGAATCTCCTCTCTCGGCGCTTCTCCCAGAAGATACCGAATCTCCAGCCCTTCCAGCGGCGAAAGGGTGTCCTCCTTTAACGCATCCCGCTTTTTCATATCATGGACCAGAACGGTGGCGCCCTTTTGCGTACACAGTCTTGCCGCTGCCACTCCGCTTCTAGCCAATCCGGCCACTAAGACCGTCATCTTTTGAAAATCCATCTCCGCCTTCGACTTTCCTTCTGTTTCCTTGCTCAAACTCTTCCCTCCCACATTCTAAACCAGCAGCAAACCTACCAGGCACAGCATCGCTGTGATAATGCTAAAGACGGCGACGACCTTCGTCTCGCTCCACCCGCACAGCTCAAAGTGGTGGTGAAGCGGCGCCATTTTAAAGATGCGCTTTCCCTTGGTCAGCTTGAAATAGCCCACCTGCAGTATTACGGAAAGCGCCTCCGCCACATAGATCAATCCCACGATCACGAGGAACAGCGGGATCTCCAACATAAACGCCAGCGCCGTGACAAAACCGCCCAGCGCCAGAGACCCGGTATCGCCCATAAAAACCTTGGCCGGATAGGTATTGAACAGCAAAAATCCCAGTAAGCTTCCCGCTGCCGCGGACGCCACCGGCAGAAGCCCGCTGCCCCTGCCCCAGCTGACCACCGCGAAAAAGGTGGCGACCAGCACGGTCACGCCAGATGCAAGGCCGTCCAGGCCATCGGTCATATTGACGCCATTGACAAATCCGACCATCATAAAGACGACAAAGGGATAAAACAATAGCTTAAAGTCCAAGGCCTTTCCACCTGTAAACGGGATCTCAACTTTCGTTGAAAAACCGCTCCGGTACAGATACAATGCAAACAGACATGACACGATGAGCTGTAGGGAAAACTTCTGCCAAGCTTTGAGGCCGAGATTGTGCTTCATGACCACCTTGATAAAGTCGTCCAGCAGACCGATCAGGCCAAAGCCCCACGTGATCAGCAGAACCGGCAAAAGCTCCCGATTGCCCTTCACAAAAAACAGAGAGGCAATGGTTAGACTCAAGAGAATGACAATCCCACCCATGGTTGGGGTGCCCGCCTTCTTCAAATGTTCCTTCGGGCCTTCCGCCCTGATGTATTGCCCAAATTTCAATTTGGACAGCAATGGAATAAATAATGGACACAGTATCAATTCCAAAATGAATGCAATAATTGCAGGGTAAATAGCCTGTTCTATCATCCTAAGTCCACCTCTTTATTTTATCATCTGGCAAATTTCGTCAAACGCCATGCCACGAGACGCTTTAACCAATATTATATCACCTTTTTGTAAAATATCAAAAAGTTTTTTCTTTAGATCTCCCAGCGTCTCAAAATAGTAGCAGCACAGCCTCGCATTTTCTGCGGCTTCCTGGTAAATATAGGAAGCATTGCTCCCGGCGCAGAGCACGACATCTAGATTTTCTATGGAAGCGGCGTGATTCCCCACCTCCCGATGGCCTAATACAGCGTAATCCCCTAATTCAAACATATCGCCTAAGATGGCGACCCTCCGCCCAGTACACGGAAAAGCCGACAGAGTATCCAAGGCTGCCTTCATGGACACAGGGCTCGCGTTGTACGAGTCGTCGATAAGGGTATACTGGGAAGTCTTTACAACATTGAGCCGCATCTGGGTTGGGACAAACTGCTCAAGCCCGCACAGGATTTCGTCCCTGGACAAACCCAAAGCCGTGGCTGCCATGATCGCCGGCATAACATTGTACGCCATATGCCGTCCAGGCGTATTGACGATGAAATCATAGCGATCTCCCTCATACACAGCCTCGATGTGAAGGTTTCCGCCTGGCGTCATAGCCGCATTCAAGATCCGCGCGTCATTGTGCTCTTCAAATCCGTAGAATCGAGTTCGAAGGGGATACCTGTCCCTTTGCTTATATAGCATGGGATCGTCGCCGTTGAGCAGCAGGAGGCCCTCCGGATCCATATAATCCAGGATTTCCAGCTTCGCCTTTAAGATACCTTCCCGGCTGCCTAAATTCTCAATATGGGAAATCCCGATGTTGGTTATGACGCCGATGTAGGGACGGGCGATCCTGGACAGCCGGTGGATCTCGCCAAAATGATCCATCCCCATCTCCAGCACAGCCGCTTGGGTCCCATCCTCGATTCCAAATACCGTCAGCGGAAGCCCCACATTATTGTTATAGTTGCCCTGGGTCTTGAGCACCTGCATCCGGCCCGACAGCGCTGCGGCAATCAAATCTTTGCATGATGTCTTGCCAACGCTCCCCGTGACGCCGATGACGGGCAGCTCAAATTGACTTCGGTAGATCCGGGCCAACTCCTCCAGCGCTGTATCCGTATGCTCGACCTCCAGGATCGCCTTTTCAGCCGGGCAGCACAGGGGATGCGCCCGCAGATAGTCCGCCTGCGCCATGACGGCAGCCGCTCCCTGCGACAACGCCTGCTCAAGATATTCATGTCCATCGGTCCGATCCCCTTTCAGGGCGATAAATAGGCTACCTGGCTCTACTCTTCTGGAATCGATTACCACAGAGCGGATTCTCTCCGTACCCTCGCCAGCCCACAGCCTTGCTCCAGCTTTCTGACAAATCTCCAGTATCTCCATGGGTTTCATAGCTCGTCACCTTTGCTCCCTCTGCCACAATTAGGTATTTTTTCGCTGTTTGAAGGCATTTAGTACCTCCTCCACATCATCAAAATGAATTTTGTGCCGCCCTACGATCTGATAGTCCTCATGCCCTTTTCCGGCGACTAAGACCACATCCTCGGGGCTCGCCATCCTGACGCCGCGCTCAATGGCGGTCCTTCGGTCTTCCACCATCTCGTAGGGGCAGGACGTTTTCCGAATTCCAGCCTCGATCTCATGCAGGATGCGAAGGGGATCTTCAGTTCTCGGATTGTCCGACGTCATGATGCAATAATCGCTATTTCGGCCGGCAATCTCTCCCATGATGGGCCGCTTACTCGTATCCCGGTCTCCCCCGCATCCAAAAATGGTGATCACACGCCCCCTGACAAATTCATGGATGGTGGACAGCACATTTTCCAGCCCATCGGGGGCGTGGGCATAATCCACAATGACCGTCAAACCATCGTCAGCTGTCAAGCGCTGAAACCGGCCCTTAACCATACCCTCTTCCATGCGGAGAGCCTCCATAATCTGTTCCTTTGGCACTCCCGCCAAATAGCAAGCGCTGGCCGCCGCCAAAACGTTATATACATTAAAGCGTCCCGGTGCCGGATACGCCACGATCCCCAACAGCGTATCTCCCTGGTACCAGGAAAATTCAAATCCCTGTGCCGACATCCGGATATCTCGGGCCTGAAAATCTCCCCTGCCCTCCAACCCATAGGTATACAGAAGGCACTCTGCCGTTTGCTCGATGGCGCGGCTGGCAGGGTCATCCGCATTTAAAAGTCCGATGCGCGCTTTCCGAAAGAGCAGGCTTTTGGCCTCCAAATAGGCTTCCATCGTTTTGTGAAAGTCCAGATGGTCTAGGGTCAAATTGGTAAAAACTCCGATGTCAAACTGTAGCGCATCCACTCTGTGAAGGGCCAGGGCATGGGAGGATACTTCCATCACAGCCCACTTTACGCCCTCGTCCTGCATTTGACGAAATAACCTCTGTAGGTCCAGTGCCTGCGGCGTCGTATTGTACGCCGGCAACCGCAAGGCTCCAATTCGATTTTCAATGGTCCCAACCAGAGCCGTCTTCTCGCCCGCGTGCTGAAAAATGTGGTACATAAGCGTCGTCGTCGTGGTCTTTCCATTGGTCCCCGTCACCCCGGCCAGGTATAAATCCTGGGAGGGATTGTGATAGTATGTTGAGGCCATCACCGGCATAACCCGCATCACATCCTCCACCAGCAGGACTCGAAGCCCCTCCGGTATCTCCGTGGGTTCCTCCTGTGTGACGGCCATAATCGCCCCATCGCAGGCCGCCTGCTTCAAAAAGTGAACGCCGGACTCAACCGTTCCTCTCAGACAGACGAACACATATCCCCTGCGAATTCGCCTGGAATCGTATTCAATTCCCATGACAGTCCGGTGTGGATTTCCCTCCTGTAAAACCTCATAGTCGATCCCCTCCATCAGCTCTAAACAATCCATTGCGCCATCCCCCATCACTCCAGATAAATCACAACTTTGGCATCCTTGTTGATCTCTTCGCCTTCCTCCGGGTATTGTTCCATGACAATTTCCCCTTCCCCGAGTACATCCAGTTCAAATCCCATCTCGCTGGCTAGCGTTTTAGCCTCGCTGTATGATTTGCCCAGGAGTCCCGGAACGGTAAAGGTACCGACATCGTCCCCGCTGAGTTCCTCCTCTGTGTAGTTCGGCTCGATTCCAAGGTATGGAAGAATATTTTCGAAATACTCGCGCACGATGGGCGCGCAGACGGTTCCGCCGTAATAAATGCCTTCCGGCTCATCCACAAGCAATAGTGCCATGACCTGCGGATCGCTGACAGGCGCAAAGCCTAAAAAAGAAGAAATATACTTTTTTGAGCTTCTGGGCAGTTTCTGACTCGTCGCCGTTTTTCCGCCGATCTGATAGCCGGGGATATATGCTTTTTTGCCTCCCCCCTCAGAGACGACGGTTCCTAGAACCTCCCGCATCGTCGCTGAGACATCCGCTGAGATAACCCCCTCTTCTGTTTCGAACTCCAATTCCTTCAGCACGTTTCCTTCGCTGTCTAAAATATTGACGCCAAAATGGGGTGTGACTAGATTCCCACCATTCACAGCCGCGGACGCTGCCCGCATGAGCTGCATGGGCGTTATGGCGATGGATTGGCCGAATCCCATAGTCGCCAGCTCCACCGGTCCCACGTTCTCAAGCTTGTGCATGATCCCGATGGCTTCGCCGGGGACATCGATGCCCGTCTTTTGGTCGAACTGAAAAAGCTTTAGGTATTGGTAAAACCGATCCGCTCCCAGCCGCGCCGCCAACGTCATGAAGACCGGGTTGCAGGAGTTCTGCACGCCCTGTACAAAGGTCTGGGTCCCGTGGCCTGTGGTTTTGGCGCAGCGGATCCTCCGGTCCGCCACCGTCAGGCTCCCCGTGCAGGTAAAGGTATCGTCCAAGCTGACGACCTTTTCCTGCAAAGCCGCCGATGCGGTTATAATCTTAAAGGTGGAACCGGGTTCATAGGTGTCATTGATACAAAAATTTCTCCACATCTGGTTCAGATAATCCATCTGTGTTTCCTGGCTGAAGGTATCCCACTGTTCAGCCAGAGCTTCGTCGTTGATAGTAAAAGGATCGTTCAGATCAAAATTTGGGTAGTTGGCCATGGCGTAGATCTCGCCGTTTTGCGGGTTCATGACGATGAATGCGCCTTTCTTGGCATTCTTTTGCTTCAGCACCCGCTCCAACAATTGCTCTGCGTATTCCTGCATCGTAACATCCAGGGATAGCTGGAGTGTGTTGCCTTCCACCGGCGCAACTTTTTGCTCTCCCACGCCCTCCACCTCGCGCCCCTTTGCGTCGGTGAGCGTTTGAATCTGTCCGTCGATCCCCTGCAAATACTGATCGTATTTGACTTCCAGTCCGATGATTCCCTGGCTGTCAGAGCCGACGAATCCTATGGTCTGCGCCGCTAAACTGCCATATGGATAGTAGCGCTGAAAATTTTCGTCAATCATGACGCCCGGCATTTCATACGCGCGAATCCGGTTGGCTGTCTCCGTGTCAACTTTATCTTGAATGACTTGCAGCGCCACCCGCTTCTGCACTTTTTCCAACACCTCATCGTAATTCAGCCCTAGCTCCTGAGCTAGTATCCTGGCCGTGCCCTCGGCATCGTCGATCTGATTGTGAATGACGCTGATCCGATTGATGGACGCGC
>JAHZBS010000070.1 GCA_019423265.1 Clostridiales bacterium | reverse complement strand
GCATCTTCAAACAGGTCATGAAGATGACGCCGCTGGAATATAAAAAGAATCCGCAGGTTTGGTGAGGAAAAAGGGCTGTAAAAAAAGCCCTTTTTTTAATTCTCATCCGGAAAACCCCGGAATAATCTTGGCTGAAACGGATTATTCCTCTTGTTTTACTAGTAGGACATACATAAAATTAGGGTATTCAATACGAGATTGGAGAGGAGAATGAAACAAAATGATGCTGAATGACAGAATTCCACTTCAGATCGGCGGATTTCATGACCATTGGCTGAGGAACGGAACCGATAATGCCACTCTGTTGGCGGCCGCTGCGCAGTATTACCATTACGATTTTATCTGTCTGATGGATGGCTTTCGCCGAGAAGTCGAACAGTTCCGGCAGACGGTGGAGAGCTGGCTGCCCGGATTTCGTGTATTTCTTGGGGAAGAACGGTTTTACGGGTGGGGGCATCTAGTGACGGTTCAAAACCATTTTTCCGGTCAGGATCCGAAAAATCCTGACATTCCGGGAGAGATAGCGCAGGCCGGAAAGCGGCTTCCGCTGATCGGCGGCTGGGATTCCCATCTGGCATTGTGTCCGGCGCACCGGCAGGAGCATGACGAAATATAACGTCAAAAGTTGACTTATTTCAACATACCATTGGAAAATTGTATAATATCACGGGAAATCAGGAAACGAAAAAGGCGTGAGACAGCATGATTGATATTAGATGTGCGGAGATGTCGGAATAATCTTGGTTAAAACGGATTATTCCTCTTGTTTTGGTTGAACCAAATAACTAAAATAAAGAGTGTAAACACCGAAATAAATGGCAATTCTGATAGAAATGCCGGGAAGGGGACAAGCGCGTGAATTTGCTGCGAAATTCTTGGAAAAATCGATGGCTGGTTGTGATGTCGCTGCCAGCGCTGATCTTATTCATAATGTTCAGCTATATTCCTATGTTCGGCTTAGTGCTGGCCTTTAAGAAATTTGACTATTCCAAGGGAATATTTGGAAGCCCATGGTGCGGGCTCAATAACTTCCGGCTGCTGTTTATTTCGGGGCAGACCTTCTGGCGATTGACGCGAAACACGGTGGGGTATTACCTGCTGTTTACCGTCACAGGAACTATCGGGAATGTCTTTTTAGCCATCGGAATCCATGAGTTTGCGTGTAAAAAGCTGGGGAAATTTTTTCAGAGCTGTATGATTCTTCCCACATTTATAACGTATATTGCCGTTACTTTCATTGTGTACGCCTGCCTCCGCACCGACGGAGGGCTGGTCAACCGTCTGGTGGGAAAGAACATAAACTGGTATTTAAAAGCGGAAGCATGGCCGGTCATTTTGTTGATTGTGCGGACATGGAAGAGCGTTGGCTACGGCTCGGTCCTCTATCTGTCGGTCCTGGCAGGCATCGATACACAGCTCTACGAGGCGGCGGCGCTGGACGGGGCCAACGCCAGACAGAGGATGTGGCATATCACGCTACCCATGCTGATGCCCATGGTGGCCATCATGACCCTGTTAGGTCTCGGGAGTATCATGAACTCCGACACGGGACTGTTCTACCAGGTGACGAAAAATATTGGCGCCCTGTACCGGACGACCCAGGTTTTGGACAGCTATGTGTTAAATGCGATTATGAGTTCCACAGACTTCTCGCTCACATCCGCGATAACATTTTATCAATCCGTCGTGGGGTGCATCATGGTCGTCGGGACCAATGCCATTGTGCGAAAAGTTTCGCCTGAAAATGCACTATTCTGAT
Organism: Clostridiales bacterium; assembly: GCA_019423265.1. The sequence continues at coordinate 9,450 of JAHZBS010000070.1, read as the reverse complement.
GGGAGTGAAGCTATGAGAAAGAAAAAACATATCACTGTTGCGCAGTTTATCCTGGGAACCATCCTGGGGCTGTATGCCTTAGTATGCCTCATGCCTCTTGTACTCTGCGTAATCGTCTCCTTTTCCAGCGACGCCAGCATTCAGTCAAAGGGCTTTAGCTTTTTTCCCGAGGAATGGTCGCTGCAAGCCTGGTCCTATGTCGGCTCCTTTGGCAACCAGCTGTTAACCTCCTACGGCGTGACCATCTTCATTACCGTTGTGGGGACGATTTTTGGACTGATCGTCATGGGGACCTTCGCCTACGCCCTGAGCCGCCAGCAATTTCAGCTGCGAAAGGCATTTTCCATCGTAATGCTGATCCCAATGCTGTTTTCCGGGGGGATGCTGGCCGGGTATCTGGTCAACACCCAGCTCTATCACCTGAAGGACTCCTTACTAGTCCTGATTTTGCCAGGCATTTCCACTATGTACATCATTATTTTGCGGACATACATTCAGATGAACATTCCCGATTCCTTGATGGAATCGGCCAAGATAGACGGCGCGGGCGAGTTCCGAACCTTTGCCCAGATCGTGCTGCCCACGATGATACCGGCCATGGCGTCGGTGGGGTTCATGCTGGCCGTAGGATACTGGAACGACTGGAACAGGGCTTTTCTATACATAACCTCCGCGTCCAAAACGCCGCTACAGCTCTTGCTAATTCGAATTGAGAAAAATATCGAATTCCTGCTGCAGGAGGCCACCATGTCGTCGGGGCTGGATTACACGGAGCTCAAGGCGTCCCTGCCGGAGGAAAGCGGGCGGATGGCGATTATGCTGACGGTGCTCGGCCCCATTCTCATCGCCTACCCCTTTTTCCAAAAATATTTTATCCAAGGTCTGACCGTGGGCTCCGTAAAGGGATAAAAAGAGCTCAGTTAGATATATTTATTATGATTAGGAGGAATGAAACATGCAAAAACACAAGCTGACTGCACTGATTCTGGCTCTGCTTTTGGCCATCGGCACATGGACCGGCTGTGGCAAGGGTGGCGAATCCAGCGATAGCACTCCCGTGTCAAAGGACTCGTCGCAGGAGCCGTCGAAAGAGGGACAGGATCCGGTGAATGTCGTATGGTACCGGTACGGGATCAACCAGAGCGGCGACTACGCCAAGGCTATCGCGGCGGTGGAAGAGGAGATGAACACATACCTTGCGGATGCCATCGGCGTCACGGTCACAATGAAATGCTTCACCTCCGCCGATTATGGCACGCAGCTCAATCTGGCCCTGGCCTCCAACGAGGAGATGGACGTCTGCTGGACTAGCAGCGCGTACAATATGTGTACGCCCAATGAGCTGTATAAGAATAAGGCGGTGATGGAGATCGGCAGTCTGCTGGAGACGGTTCCAGATCTCTGGGCGAGCATTCCGGAAGACATATGGGAGTCCACCAAGTACGACGGGGGATTCTATTATGTACCCAACTATAAGGAGACGGGAACCGGCTACGGGGTCATGATCAACAACAAATTCATTGAGAAATATAATTGGGATGTGTCCAAGGTTACGGCGCTGACCGATCTTGAACCACTGTTGGAGCAGGTAAAGGATGATGTGACGATCCCCTTTAATCCGTCGAGTTTCAAGGTTTACAACTATGATACCTTTAGTTTTATCACAGACTATGCAGGCGTTCGGCAGGATGACCTGAGCGAGATTATAAACATTATAGAGACGGATGAATTTAAGGACCACATAGATTTAATGCGGGATTGGGCCGAAAAGGGATATATACCCGATTGGCTTGCCGTTGACTCCAGCAGCATAAGCGATTGTTTGCTGGACGAGGATGGCTACGCCATTACTTTTTGGAATAATGTGCCCAACAATGAGGGAAACTTCTATTCACAGAAGGGACATTACGGCACGTTTATTCCGCTCTCTGAGGTATGGCTTGACAGCAATTCTGCCTTAGGTTCCTGCTACGCCATCAATGCCAAGAGCAGCAAAGCGGAGGCGGCCATCAAATTTATCGAGGCCCTGGAGACCGATCGAACGGTAGGGGATATGGCGGTGTTTGGCCAGAAGGATGTCAATTATACTGTGGACAGCGAAGGCTTTATATCCAAAATACCGGATACGGGGTACGCCTTTTCAACCTGGGCTGTGGCCTCCGCCCTCAATGTGGGGTTGACGGTGGGAGAATCCTCTGAGAAATATGAGCAGTATAAAGAATTCAACGCCAATGTGGAGCTCTCCCCGCTGCTGGGCTTCCGGTTCGACGAGGCGAAGGTAGAGGCGGAGGTAGCGGCCGTCAACGCGGTCTGCCAGGAATACAGCGATCTCTTTCAATACGGAGCGGTGGATCCGGAAACGGAGCTGCCCAAATACCTGGATGCACTGGCTGGCGCCGGCATTCAAAAGGTCCTGGATGAGATGCAGGCGCAGTACGCCGAATTTTTGGCGAAATAAGAAAATTCCATCTGTTTACCCGGTGTCGGGTATATGCCGGAAAGAGGGATTCGTCGGAATCCCTTCTTTCTTGTTTTTCAATTGCAGGAGGAGATATCCACCATGTTACAAGTCTTGCTCGTAGATGACGATAGATCGGTCTGTCGTTGCCTTAAAACACTGATTCCGTGGGCAGAACTCGGATGCGCGGAGCCGGAGATCGCTTACAATGGGGCGGAAGCCATACAGCGGATCGAGCAGAAAAAACCGGACATCATGATATCAGACATCCGAATGCCCATGATGAACGGTGTGTCACTCTGCCAGGAGGTCAAGCGCCGGTTTCCCGATATCAGCATTCTATTTTTTAGCGCCTATGAGGATTTTGTCGCTGCGCAGGTGGGGATGCAGGCCGGCGTTCGCGGTTACATCTTAAAGCCAGTCAATCGGAAAAATCTGAAAGAATTGGAGACAGCTGTCCAGGAGATTGTGGCGTCGAAGCGGCAATGGGAAATCTATGAGATGCTGTTGACCTCCGGCAATGACCGGGAACAGATCTTTTCCCATCTCAAGAAGTTAGATGAAGCACACTTTGCACAGCTCTTTCATGAGTGGGAAACCTATCTCGGGGAGGCGAAGGCCCAGACGCAGATCCTGAGCGCTCTCTATCTCCAGCTATTACATGAATATATGGAGCATTTTGCCGATGTGGAATATTCGGCCATTGAGCGGAATCGATCTCAAGCTGTGAAAGAGCTTGCCGCTCTATCAACGCCAAGGGAACAGATTCACTATGTGCGGCAGCAATACCAGAACCTTTGCAGGCAACAGGCAGAGCACAGAGAAAAGGTGCTTTCCAAGCTGGTGACAGAGGTTACACGGTATATTACAGAGCATTATGGAGATCCGCAACTCAATGTATCGGCGGTGGCGGACAGATTTCACCTGTCCCCCGACCACCTGGGCAGAATTTTCAGCGCAGAGACGGGGACTACCGTTTCAAGCTACATTATGGACACCCGCATTTCCGAAGCGTCGAAACTTTTGCGCGAGTCCACAGTGCCCATCAACGATATCGCGGCGGTGGTTGGGTATGGGGACGCCAATTATTTTGCCAAGGTCTTTCGCCGCAAGATGGGGCTGGCGCCGTCAGAGTATCGCAAGATGCTGCGGCGGGCCGAGAGAGAGGAGGAGTCGTTTGAATCGCAGGGCAAACCATAGAAGGGCGCTTGGCCTGCGGGCAAAGCTAAGCCTGATCTTCGCAGCGCTGATCATTTTTTTAATCAGCATTATGTCAACGATTCTTTATCAATACTTTCGAAAGACAGTGGAAGAGTCAGTGCGAAAGTCCATCGGGACAGCTATCGGGGCGAATGCGGAGGAGGTTCGAGCGTTCCTAAACCAGATCAGCGATATGGTATCCCTGCTCTGTGACAATGGGGAGATCTATCAGAAGAAAGAGGCATACCCACGGCTGTACAAAATGCTGGCAGCCTATGAGGGAGCGGAAAACGGGTCGGATCTTTTGGATTTTTTAGCGGAATATAGGATTCTCAATGAGATGTTTATCAACTATTTTAGTCTCCTCGGCACATCCGGCCAAGACTATGCCAACGTCTTGTACCTGAGCAATGAGTATCCGGCGGGCCGCCGTATGGCGCCGCCCAACGGCCATGAGACGCTGATCTCCCAGAGCGGAATTTTTCGGAGTCAGGGAATGGAAGGAATATGGTGGTATGCCCAGGCAGTAGAACTGGAAGGGGGCGCGTACTGGTTCAGTCAGGGGGAGATGCCCAACCGTCTCTGCATGGCGAAGCTGCTCACGTGTCAGACGTTGGACACTCTCGGCGCTATTGTGTACCATCCCGTGGGAGTCATTGCCCTGAGTTTTGATGTGTCCTGGATTGCAGGCCGGCTGAACGGGGCGCACCAGGAGCAAGCCTATACGATTGTAACCAACCGCGAGAACCTCATTTTATATTCCAATGACACGGAAATCTCGCAGATGGATTTGGCGGAGGTGCTGCCGGAGTTGCCGCGGGAATTTGGTTCGATGGAAACCATCGTCTATCGCGGAGTGGACTCCCTCGTTCAGAGAAATGAGCTGTCAGAGGATCTGATTATGGTAACCATCATTCCCGCCGTCGATGTCCGATCTTCTACAGCCAGAACCCTCAGCATGATCCTCATGGTGGCGGGCGCTGTCATGGTGGCGGGTGTGCTGAGCACCATGCTGTTGACGCATATGGTGTGCGGCCGCTGCGGCGCCTATGCCGTCATATGGAGAGCGGAAAGGCGGAGCCCATTTCCTATGGAACGATACGCCAGGACGAGGTAGGGATGCTCTACAGCGGATTTAATACCCTGATGCTGAAGATTCAGGATCTCTTGGAGGATGTATTCCGAACCACGGAGGAAAAGAAACGGGCGGAATTGCGCACCCTACAGGCCCAGATTAACCCACATTTTGTATATAATACGCTGGATACGGTGTGCTGTCTGTCACTGCTGTCAGGGAATGATGAGGTTGCCGACATTTTGACGGCGCTGGCAAGGATTATGCGCTATAATACGAAAAAGCCCAATCTTCTCGTGCCGGTATCCCAAGAAATTGAGATGATACGGCAGTATGAGACAATCCAGAAAGCATGTTATGAGGAGAGTTTGGAATTTTGCTATGAGCTGGAGGAAGAGGCCATGGCTGTGCCGGTGCCGAAGCAGATTTTACAGCCCTTGGTTGAAAACGCGATCTTGCACGGCATGGATGTGAGCGGGGGAAAAGGTCTCATCACCATTCGGGCACAGTACAGGGAGAAGAATCTGATCATCGAAATCCAGGATAACGGAAGGGCGGCGGATATCACCAGGCTGAATCAGATCGTTGTGTCAGAGCAGCCCATGGAGGAGGCGGATAGTCTAGGCGTCCGAAATGTGTGTGAGCGAATCCGGCGGGTCTACGGGGACCGGGGGTCACTGCGGTATAGGAGACAGGAGGATGGATTTACCGTAGCGCAGATTCGAATCGCACTTATCGAGACATGAGGCCGGGCTTTGCCCTGGGGTAAAGGAATTCATCGAATAAAAAGTCTTACAAATGGCGAAACTGTTTGTAAGACTTTTTATTAAAGTTTGCAGTCATATGGGGAGAGGTAGACCGGTCATGAAAAAGCACATCCTGATATTGACGACCACCAATGATTTCCTTGGAAAATTTGAGCGGGAGAATGTCAAAATCTTGCAGAGCATGGGATTCGTGGTACACTACGCCTCCAATATGAGAGAGCCTCATTATATTTCAGATGAAGCGAGAATTCAGCAGATGGGAGTTCAGACGCACCATATTGACATAGCGAGATCTCCTTTCATGGTTCAGAACAACCTAAAAGCGCTCCGACAGATTTTGAGGCTGATCCGATCATGCCATATCCAGGTTATCCACTGTCACACGCCGGTGGGGGGACTTCTAGGGCGGCTGGCGGGAATCCTATCCCGAGGCCGAAAGCTCACGGTGATCTACACCGCCCACGGGTTCCATTTTTATAAAGGGGCGCCGCTGCTCAATACGCTCGTCTATTACCGGGTGGAAAAATGGATGGCCCGATATACGGATATTCTCATCGTCATTAACGAGGAAGATTATAACAATGCCCGGAGATTTCGGCTGAAGAAAGGCGGTCAGGTCTACAAGATTCCGGGGATCGGGCTGGACCTGGATGTTTTCAAGCCCGTGTCAAAAGAGCAACGGAATATTTGCCGGGAGCGGCTGGGAATCCAGGGGGATGAATTCTTTCTTGTCTCCATCGGGGAACTGAATGAGAATAAAAATCACAGAGTCGCGCTGGAAGCCATGGCAAAGCTAAAGCAGAGGCATCCGGGTTCGTTTAATATCCGGTATGGAATCTGTGGCGACGGCTTTTTCCGGGAGCGGTTGGAGCAGTGGATTCAGGAGATGGGGTTGGGCGACAGCGTTACACTATACGGGCACTGCGCAAAAGTTTCGGAGATACTGGGAGCTGCGGACGCCACTCTCTTTCCATCAAAGCGGGAGGGACTTGGCATGGCGGGTCTGGAGTCCCTTGCCATGGGAATTCCCGTCATCGCGGCGGACAACCGGGGGACGCGGGAGTACATGGAACACGGGAAGAATGGATTTGTCTGCCGGTATGACGATGTAGAGGGATTTGTGGAAGGAATCGAGAGGATACGAAATCTGAGCCCGGAGAAGAAAAAGAAGATGAAGATCCACTGTCAAAACTCGGTGGAACCCTTTGCCAAGGTGTACGCCAACGCTGTCATGAGGCGAATCTATCTGGACGTGGACCGCAGAGTAGAACGGAGAGCACATGAGAAATAAGATTACAGTCAGCGTCATCATGGGCGTTTTCAATCCGGCGGACAAGAATCGTCTCTTTGAGGCTGTGGATTCTATCATCCGGCAGAGTTTTCACGACTGGGAACTGATTCTATACGATGACGGGTCGGAGGATACGTACCGGAGTGTCATCGAAGGAGCGGCCAATCTGGACGGCCGGATTCGTCTCTTTAGAGGTGCCCACAATCGGGGGCTCGCCTATGCCCTGAATGAATGTATCCGGCGCGCAAGGGGAACCTACATTGCCAGAATGGATGACGACGACATTTCCCGGGTCGACCGCCTGGAGAGACAATACCAATTTTTAGAAGCCCATCCCCAGTATCAGTGGGTCGGCTCCAATGCCGAGCTGATGGACGGTCAGGGCGTCTGGGGCTATCAGAAGATGCCGGAGCTCCCGCAGGCGCGCGATTTTTTGTTGAACTCGCCCTACATCCACCCATCGGTGATGTTTCGGAGGGAAAGCCTGTTACAAAATGGAGGCTACAGCACGTCCAAGGAAATCCTGCAATGTGAAGATTATGAATTATTTATGCGTCTCTATGGAAGCGGAGGCCGGGGGTATAACATACAGGAGCCCTTGCTTCAGTATTGGGAGGACTTTGCGTCTTACAGAAAGAGGACCTACAGACGGCGAATACGTGAGATGAAACTGCGGCGCAAGGGATTTCAGATGCTGGGGATTCTCGACAGGACCACCGTTTGGTATGTGCTAAAGCCCCTCCTGGCCGGCGCGGTGCCGGCTCCGGTACACCACTACATCCGAAAAAAGACAAAAAGGAGACAGAGAAAGATGTGAGTAGAATGGAATGCAGTCAAGAAGACCGAGTACACGCATATCAGGAATGCTTGGCAAAGAATCCTCGGATGTACCGGATCGTTGGCAGTATGCAAACGCCATTGGACGATGTGGCCGCCGTCGCAAGCAGCCACGTCCTCGGCCCAACCCTCGGGGGATTTGTTCTGTGGATTTTGCAGGACGCGATGAAGAGCGGAAAGAGACGGCTGTACTTTTTGGCGCGGGATGGATATCTAATGTACCGCGCTGCGCTTATTTTCTGTGAAAAATTCAGACTGCCCATTGAATGTCGATACGTAAGCGTCTCGCGGTACTCCATTCGAATTCCCATATTCCATCTCGACCCGGAGGCGGCTCTCGGGTATGTATGCCGCGGGGGAATGGGCGTCACCCTGGAGAAAGTGCTGGGGAGGGCGGGGCTGACACAGGAAGAGCGGGAGAAGGTTCTGGCCAGTCTCGATCTAACCCTTGCGCCCAATACAGTCATACCCTTTGCCAAGCTCCCAGAAATTCGCCGCAAGCTGGGCCAGTGTGAGCTATTTCGAGAGTATATGACGAAGCACTCCAAAGACGCAATGCCAGGGCTGGCCGGGTATTTGAGACAGGAAGGGCTGCTGGAGAATATTTCCGACGCCATTGTGGACAGCGGTTGGACGGGGTCTATGCAAAAATTGCTGGGGGATGTGCTCTCCCAGTTGGGGCGGACGAGAGCGCTAGAGGGATACTACTGGGGCCTGTATGAGCTGCCTCCCCGGGAAAATCCGGCGGCGTACCACTGTTATTCTTTTGATCCGGGGGGACATCTGCAGGAGAAGGTATATTTCAATAATTGTCTGTTTGAAGCTGTCTACTCAGCGCCTCACGGAATGACACTGGGGTATAGGAAAGAGCGTGAAGGGTATGTTCCCCTCTACGGAAAGACGGGAGAGGGGAGAAACGAATTCATGAAGGAAATCGAGGGGGTGGTGGTGGAGTATATTCATCGGCTGGCAGAGGATATAGGGGAAAGGGGATTTGAGCGGGAGACCTTTTCGGAGGATAAAGAGACGATCCAACAGCTGTTAAAACATTTTATGGGAGAGCCGTCCAGGGCGGAGGCAGAAGTGTTTGGCAGCCTTCCTTTTTCCGACGACGTGTTGGACAGCGGGGAGCAGCCGTTAGCAGCGCTCCTGACAGAGAGAGAGCTAACAGCCAATCATGTACACCACAAACTCCTTGTCATGTCCGGCCTCCGGGACGGGTGTATCAGGGAAAGCGCGTGGTATGAAGGCAGTGTTGTCCGGTGCGGGCGGCATGTCCGCCGCCACCTTCGGCAGCACGCCCTCTATCAATATCTGCGGTATATAAGAAAAATGTACGCATTCCGGAAAGAAAGGAGGGGACACAGGTAAATGGAGAGTCGACAACAGAGGAAACAGTACGCTTTCGTGGTCAAGCAGCTGACTTCCCGGGAAATCAAACGCAAATACGCCAGATCCTACCTTGGGATTGTGTGGAGCGTATTGAATCCGCTTCTCTCAATGGCGGTTCTCTCCCTCATTTTTTCCCAGTTATTTCGCCGGTCTATCGAGAATTATCCCATCTATTACCTGACAGGGTATATTCTGTGGCAGGCATTTACGGGGGCAACAAACGCCGCCATGACGACCTTAGCGGACAATAAAATGTTGCTGCTCAAGGTGAAATTCCCTATGGAGCTCTTCATTCTCACGCGGATCTATACAGCCCTGATCAATACGGGATACTCATTGGCTGCATATGTGGTGATGCTGATCGTCTTTCAGGTGGCGCCAAAATGGACGATGCTTCTCTCTCCGGCATTCCTTGTCCTCCTATTTCTAT
>JAHZBS010000007.1:1424-29703 GCA_019423265.1 Clostridiales bacterium | reverse complement strand
GGCGGATTGTCAGAACGTAGCTTCTAAGGTATAGTTCGATGGGATCGCCCATGGGAGCCACTTTTCGGACCATTACCTTTGTCTTTGGCGTGAGCCCCATATCCAAGAGCCTACGGCGAAGAGCGCCTTCTCCCCCCACGGAGACAATGACGCCGCCCTGTCCGGGCTTTAGAGAATCCAATGTCATGCCGCTTTCCCCCCGCTGTGTTGATTCGCACTCTCATCTTACGATACTCTTGATTTTTTGTCAAGAAGGTTCACGAAAAAAGCCGCGCCGCCTCATGATGATCGATTTTGCATATTTTTTGCTCTTTTTTAGCTAGAACTGGGCAAGATTATGCTATATACTGTAGATAAATTTTAGCCTACATAGGAGGTATTGACATGGCAGGTTGGACTGCATTAGAAAATTTATTGCGCATGGAGATCAAGCAAAGGTCGGAGGAAGGGTGTGTAACAGACGGGTACATGGAATTGCTGGAGGCATCCCCTAAGGATGAAGCATCCCTCAATCAGCTCTACGACTCCCTCATGGGGCTCCCCATCGACGAATCTTTCCCGTATCAGGAGCCTTCTGATTTAGATGGAATCCGGCGTGAGCGGCCACAACAGCAGCCTGCACCGGCAAACGGGTCCCCGTCCTTTGACTCCTTCTTTGGCGCCTGGCTTGGGCGCTGCGCCGGCTGCGCCCTGGGAAAACCTGTGGAGGCGGGGCCATTTATGGGCGGCCAAAATGGCGTTCCGGGTTGGAAATTGGTCTACGAGTGGTTCGCCGGCGCTGGGGCGTACCCTATCCACACCTATACCCCCGGGGCTTCCTCAGCGGAACAGACATATGGAATACGCGCAAACCGGTCTCATAGCTTGCGGGAGACGATCCAGTACATGGAGACGGACGACGATATCCGCTACACAGTGTTAGGTCTGTATCTGATGGAGCAAAAGGGACTTCAGTGGGATACCTGGGATGTAGGGAATCTGTGGCTTACCCAGCTTCCGTATAACCTAGTCTGCACCGCCGAACGCCAGGCCTATCTGAATCTCCCCTTTGCACATGACCGGTTGGCGACCGCAACCACCGCGCAGGAACGGCAGGCCATATTGGACTGGGTTCGGACGTACCGCAATCCCTACCGCGAATGGATCGGCGCTCAGATTCGCGTTGACGGATATGCCTATGCCGCCGCCGGCAATCCGGAATTAGCGGCGGAACTGGCCTGGCGGGACGCTTCCCTGTCCCACGTCAAAAATGGGATCTACGGCGCCATGTATTGCTCCGCCATGATTGCCAGCGCCTTTGTTGAAAAGGACACGGAAGCCATCGTTCAGGCAGGTCTCCGCCAGATTCCCCGCAATTGCCGGCTGACCCACGATATTCAAAAGGCCATAGATATCACGGCCTCCGCTAAGGACGAGCTGGATCTCGTCTCCAAAATCTGGGATGCCTTCTGCCACTATGACGCTGTGCATACAAACAATAATGCGGCCCTCTGCACCGCCGCTCTGCTGTATGCCGGAGACGACTTTGAAAAGGCCATCACAACCGCCGTGCTGGGCGGATGGGATACGGATTGCAACGGCGCCACGGTGGGATCGATCATGGGGGCCAAGTTAGGCGCCTCCAACCTGCCCAAGAGCTGGACCGATCCTCTCCACGATACGCTTTATTCCGCCATCCCTGGTTTCCACCCCATCGCCATCAGCGAGTGCGCAAAGCGCAGCTATGAGACCTACCAAAAGATCAAGGCATAGTACACGCTGGGTAAGATGAGCTAATAACGCTATCCTATCATCACTCAAACGCAAGTCTGCAAGATCGCGTTTGAGTGATTTTTTTGCCAGCTTGATAAGGGCATTGTGGCTGACAAGCCCGCTTAAGGACTTCGCTACAAGACAAAAAAAAGCTGCCGCTTTGCGACAGCTCCTTGAGAGGCGCCACCCAGATTTGAACTGGGGGTGAAGGTGTTGCAGACCTCTGCCTTACCACTTGGCTATGGCGCCATATGACCCGTGAGAGAATCGAACTCTCGTTACCGCCGTGAAAGGGCGATGTCTTGACCGCTTGACCAACGGGCCTTCCATGTGTTTTGCTCAAAACCGGATTACAGTATACCATAGGAGACAAATCTCTGTCAATACCTAATTTCATATTTTTTAGCCCACAAAACACAAGGCTGCAAATTGCAAAATCTCCCCCCTGTCTACCCCTCAATTTGCAGCCTATGGCGTACCGTGTCCAAATCAACCTCTGCCGGTGTGATATTGCGATGTATACATTGGGCGGCCGCTTCCCCGGCCGCCTCGCCCAAGGCGATCATCGTGCGGGAGAGCCGTGCGCTTGAAGCTGCGATGTGAGAAAAGGATGCGCCCCGGCAGGCGACCATTAGATTCTCTATCTCCTTGGGCAGCATACACTCATAGGGTATTCCGTATTTTCCGTACGAGTGCAGCCTGCTCCCATGGCCGTGGGTGTCCGCCGGATGATCGGCAAATGCGATGGTATGGCCGGCCCCCAGAGATTCTGCAAATCCATTGCACAAGTCGTTTTCCGTCAGCACATACCGGCCTGCCAGACGATAGCTCTCGCGGATTCCAAGAGCAGGAAACATCCTCTGAATTCGATACCCATTAAAATGACATTTTTCCCCTATCCATTTCCAATAGGCATACGCTCTCGCTTCGCTGAGATGCTTTAACTCGGAAAACGGCATACTCAACAGGGCTTCCCCCGGTATGGTGGGAAGCATATTCACATTGATGTCGCCATTGGGATAGTCGTTCAGGACACACACACAGCCCACATCATGCAAAAAGCGATTCCACCCCGCAAGATTCACATCCCCATAGCGGGCCGGGATCTCTTCTGCGAAGCCACTATCCGCAGGCGTGACACGAAAAACCTGCGTCATTCCGTTTAAAATACATTGTGGATTTTGCGGCGCCGAAGGTTCGCCATACAGGGAAAACGCATCCTCCCCCACCGCATAAGCGCAGCCTGCCATTCTGGCCGCAGCGATGTCCGCTGAACAATCCAGAACAAGCTTTGGGGCAAAGACACGCTTTCCGCTGGGTGTCTGTACCGTCACGGTGGTAATGTTTCTATCCAACACTTCAAGGTCTGTAACGGCGCTTTCCAACAGGATCTGCAACTGTTCTCCGCTATCCGCCTCCAGGAGCATCTCGTGCATGACGCGGTCCATGGCGGCAGGTTCGAAATGGAATCGGTACAAAATATGGCGGCCCGCTCGAGCCAGCGTTGCTTCGTAAGGTTGGCCGCAGCGGCGCGAACGCGCCCACGGCTTTTCCCTCGACGCTCCAGGTCCGCAATATACGCCGACAAAGCCTTCATCCTGCCGCATCAGCCGCTCAGCGATTTCAAAATGAACGCCATTCCCGCCCACGCCGGGCTCCCAGCAATTGACGCCGCCAAAGGTGGAGGTCCCGCCAAAACCAGGATTCTTTTCAACCAGTGTGACACGGCATCCGCCGCTTTTGAGAGCTCGATACGCCGCCCCAAATCCGGCCGACCCTGCTCCGACAATTAGAATATCCGTCTGATCCAATTTTCACTCTTCCTTTATAGCGGATTGACCACCTGATCGATCCCCCAAACCGTGATTTCTTCCACGACAACGTGCTGGGGCAGCTTACAGGTTTCCACCACTGCCTTGGCGAAATCCTGCGGGCGAAGCTTGTGCTCGGCCTCCGGCAAGTTCGCGTTCCTGTTAAAATCCGTGCTGCAAGCGGCGGGGATCGCACAGCTGACACGGATATTATACGGCTGTAGCTCCACATACAACCCTTTTGAAAACCCTAATACCCCCCATTTAGCGCTGGCGTACAGCGTCCACTGGGGCCATGCCTGTTTGGCACACACGCTGGAAATATTAACGATGGTCCCCTGCCTCTGTTCCATCATCACCTGCGCAAAATCGCGGCTGCCGTAGATTACACTTTTCAGATTCAGATCGATCGCCCTCGATATCTCTTCGTCGGAAAGAGTGACCGTATCCCGGACAGCCACACCGCCGCCTGCGTTGTTGATGAGAATATCCAATCCGCCAAGCTCTTGTCTGGCATAGGCCACAGCCTGCTTCCAATCCTCCGGATCGGTGACGTCCATCTTAAAATAGCCGCAGCCGATCTCAGCCGCCGCCTGCCTTAATTTTTCTTCGCCGCGGGCCGCAATCACGACGCGATAGCCATCCTGCACAAACAGACGGGCCATCTCCCTGCCATAGCCGGAAGACCCTCCCGTAATCCATACGGTTTTTTCAAAATTCATATTCATCCTGATACCTACGCCTTTCTCTGAGTCGAGAGCCGCGCTGTATTGTAGGCAGCGCAGCCCTCTGCATCCTATTGCCGCACAAAACGAAACCGTTTATTTGGCGCCGTCATACCACTCCTGATACTGCTGCATAATCTCTTCACCGCCGTTTTCAACGAAGTCATTCTTCATCTGTTCAAAGGCTTCGTCTGTAAATCCGTCGATTATCATATTGGTGATGTCGTCGTTGATGACCTTATCCAAATTTGATTTTTTGTCTGCGCTTGCGGGTACGCCCATGGGAGCCATTTTGATTTCATTGTTCTTCGCTGTCTTGGCAATGAACGCAAGGGGTTTGTCAAATCCCTCCAAAATCCCGTTGGTCGTATCAAAATAGTCCGTGAGATCCAGCCGGCTGTAATACCCCTTTACTCCTGCGATATCGGCAAAGCTGTCCGTCGTGGTGATGGTTCCGTCATCGTTTTTAATGGCGTCGCGGCCCACAATCCCCAGGGCAAAAAGATCCAGAATCTCCTGATCGCTGTTGACCTTATTCAGAAAATCCAGACAATCTCCCACCTTGGCCTCGCTGGTCTTGGGAATGATAAACATAGGATTCCCGATCCCGTAATTTCCTAAAATTCCTTGCTCCCCGTTATCTCCCTTTGGCGGGTCAATATATTCCCAAACGCCATCCGGGTTCTTTTCTTTGAAGGCGGCCATCTGGCGAACGATCTCCACATAGTTGGTTTCCATCATGAACCCTTGGCCGGCAATCATCTTCTGCATGGTTTCTTTGTCAATCAAAAACTCAGGGTCAATGAGACCTTCCGCGTATAGTTTTGCCGCATATTGGATGAATTCTGCGCCGCGCTCTTCAATATAGGGGAATACAACTTGGCCGTCTTCGATCAAAAAGTTATAGCTGCGGTCGGAGGGGATCCCAAATGCGCCCATAATGCTCGTCATTCTTTCGGGAATGCTGCTGGTAATGATGAGCGGGATCATGTCCGGTTTCTTCTCTTTCACCGTCTTTAAGGTCTGGTATATCTCGTCCGGGGTCGTGGGGACCGGCAGATTCAGTTCCTCCAGAACATCGGTGCGAGCCGCCAATCCCGTCACGCCGGAGAAAAGCGCAACTCGGGGCAAAAAGTAAAGCTTGCCGTCAATGGAGTTGGCCTCGATTATGTCGTCTCCATAGTATTGATGCAGGTACGGCGCGTACACCGGAAGCTTTTCCTCCAGATTCGCCAGTCCCCCTTCTTTGGCATACTTTGTGATAAGGTTTGCGCTAGCGCCCTGGATCAGATCGGGCGCACTGCCGCCTGACAGAAGCAGCGTTATCTGTTCATCGATATCCGACCCGGATTTGAGAAGGGTCCAATCCAAGGTATATCCCGTTTTTTCTGCGATCAGGTCGTAGATTTCGCTGTTCATAATCGTGACTCCATCTGGCATGGCTGCGCCCGCCGGAACCGTTATGATGGAAAGCTTATACTCTCCTGTCAGCTGGGGGCCGTCCGCCCCGGAAGAATCGGAACCGGATGATGATTCCTGCGTCACAGAATCTGTTGGAGATGAAGATTCCGATGGTTTGTTGGCGCAGGATGCCAAGCTTAACATTAGTACAAACGCTACCGCGAGACACGCCAAGCGTCTGCCATACGTTTCCCTTTTCATAGTGTTTTCTACCTTTCTATTTTTTATATTTCTATAAGGGATTATCCCTTTACAGATCCAAGGGTAATGCCGGTGACAAAGTATTTCTGAAGGAACGGGTACAACAGTAGAATCGGAATAATCGAGACGATGATGGTTGCATTCTGAATCGACTGGGGGGCCAGATTCCCATATATCACGGGATCAATATAATTCTGCCCCATCATATCCGCCGAACTGATAAGCAGGTTCCGCAGATACAATTGCAGGGTATACTTCTCTGCCGTGGTAAGAAAGATTAAGGGGCGAAAAAAATCGTTCCATAAATCCACGGCGAAGAACAGACACATGGAGGCCATGGCCGGTTTGGCGATGGGCAAAACGATCCGAAAGAAGATCGTAAAATGGCCTGCGCCGTCGATTGTAGCCGATTCCTCAATGCTGTTGGGGATTCCTGCCATGAAGCTTTTTAGAATCAGCAGATAATACGGGCTGATGATGGCCGGTAGGATCAAAGCCCAAAGGCTGTCGTACAGCCCAAGGCTGCGCACCAGCAGATAGCCGGGAATCAGGCCCCCGCTGAAAACCATAGTAAATATATACATCCCAATCAAGAATCCGCGCTCTCGGAAGCGCTTCTTCCCGATGGCATAGGCCGTCATTCCATTGGTCAGCAGCGCCAGGGCTGTGCCGATTACCACAACAATCGCCGTATTTTTGAGCGAGAGATAATAGGCCCTTTGGTTCATTACATATTTATACGCGCCGAACTGGACATCCTTCGGCCAGTATTTTACTTCGCCCGCCAGCACGGCGGCCTCCCCGCTGAATGATTTGAACAACACATTTAAGAATGGAAATATGCATATGACGCAGAACAGCGCAAGAATGCCGATACAAATAGCCTGGCCCACTTTATCCGTCTTGGAGAGAATCACGCCATTGCCCGCCTTGCGCTTTTTCCTGGGGACAGCGCTCTCGGTTACCATATTCCCTCACCTCTCTTTGCTTTGACAATGAAGTTGGCAGCCAGGACAAACGCTGCGTTGACCACCGAAGTAAATAGGCCGACGGCCGTGGTAAAATCATAATTTCCTTTGGAGATACCCATGCGCCAAACATATGTATCCAGCACCTCAATCACATTGGTGACCCTTGCATTATCCAACATGAGAATCTGATCGGTCCCCACCGTCAATACGCTGGAAAGGCGCATAATAAACATGACGACGATCACATCCATGAGCTCCGGAAGCGTGATATGAAAAATCTGAGCAAACCGGCCAGCGCCGTCGATTTTTGCCGCATTGTACAGTTCCGGATCGATGGACGTCAGGGCTGCCAGATAAATGATGGAGCCCCAGCCCACATCCTTCCAGATATCCGTAATCACCAGCACACCGCGAATGCTTTTGGGATCCATCAAATATAATTTTGCCGGAAGTCCAAAGGCTGCGCCGATTGAGTTGATGATGCCCGTTTTTCCAAAGATGTCAAAGCACAGGCCGCCGATTACCACCCAGGACATAAAGTGGGGGAGATAGAAAATGTTCTGAACGATCCGTTTATACGTCACATGATTGACTTCGTTGATCACAAGCGCCAGGATAATGGGCGCCGGAAAGCCAAAAGCGATTTTCAATGCGCTGATGATAAACGTATTTTTGAGAACAGAATAAAATTTGGGCATGGCAAATAGCGTCTGAAAATGTTTGAATCCAACCCACGGGCTTTTTAACACGCCATCAAATATGTTGTAATCCTTAAATGCTACGACGATATTGGGGATTGGCAAATATCGAAAGATAATCAAAAGCAACAAACCGGGGAGCACCATCAGAACTAGGGCTGGGCTCGCAAAAATTGACTTTGTGTCCGTATTTCTGTCCTTCAAGATTTTCACTCCTCCACTGTAAACTTATTGGATCAAAAAGCGGGTCTTCCTGCCGCTGAGATCCTCGATCAGTGCTTCCGCCAGAAGCTTGGGCGTATTTATGAAGGCATCGTTGCTCCCCCCTGCCATGTGCGGCGTAAAGGTTGCGTTGTCGACGGAAAGAAGCGGATCATCCGCCATAGGTGGCTCGTGGTCAAAAACATCGAGAAAGGCTCCCCCAATGCGGTGATCGCGGAGGGCTTCATATAGCGCCTGTTCGTCGATCAGCCCTGAGCGGGACGTGTTGATGATATAGGCCGTCGGCTTCATGCGCGATATCATGCGCGCATCGATCATATGTTCATTCTCCGGCGTTAGACGCGCATGGAGCGTAATAAAATCGCTTTGCTCCATAAGCGCTTCCAGCGAAACCGTTGTCACCTCATCCCCGCCATAATATGGGTCATGGACAAGAATCCTCACATCAAACCCGGAAAGCTTTTTGGCCACCAGGCGGCCGATCTCTCCATACCCGATGATGCCGACCGTCTTGTCGGTAAAATCCGGAATCGCGCCGCTGTTTGGGTATTCGCGGATCCACTGGCCTGTCTTGATCCCGTGATGACCCCTCGCAATGTTTCTGGCTTCACAGATCATAGCGCCAACCGCAAAGTCACTGACTGCGTGGGCATTGCGCCCGACGGTGTGAAATACTTGAATCCCCTTTTGCTTGGCGTACTCGGCGTTCACATTTTCATATCCGGCGCGCAGTACGCCGATCCCCTTTAGATTGGCACATGCATCGATCAGTGCCTTTCCAATAGGAAAGAACTGTGTGACCACAAAATCCGCCTCCTGCACGGCCTCCAAGATTTGAGGCGGCACTTCTATCGCCTCCCGGCCGCCTTGCTCCACCTGCAGATTGATGTGCTGAAGTTCATCAAATCCCTTGAGCTCCCATTGGACTGTGGAAATTTCAACCCCGTATTCCTTCAAGGATGCCATGCCGTCTTCAATATATTGGCACGGAATAAATAGATCTCCGATTCCAACTAATTTTTTCATGCCCGCCCAGCGCTCCCAAATGTTTTGATTTTATGCCGGATAACCTCCCGCATCTGCTTTTGTGCTTCCTCATAGACAAATACCGGCCACATGGACAGATTCTCAATGCGATTCAGTTTATCCTTTAAGCCGGCGTTGAGCCCATAGAGCACTTCGGAATATATATTGATCTTGCAGATCCCCCTGCGGATCGCCTGCCGGATCTGATCGTCCGGCGTTCCGCTGCCACCGTGAAGAACCAATGGTTTTGTGCTAATCTGATTGATCTCGGTTAAACGGTCCAAGCGCAGATGCGGAGTCCCCCGGTAGACGCCGTGAACCGTTCCAACCGCCACCGCCAGAGCATCCACATCCGTAATCTCAACAAATCGTTCCACATCACGGGGTTCGGTCAGGCTATCCTCCGGATGGTCGGTTTCCTCCTGCCGTACCGCCGTCCCGTCATTGGTCCCTGCAATACCGTCCCCCACATGTCCCAGCTCCGCCTCCACGCTGACTCCCCGTTTATGGGCCAAATCGGTCACCGCTTTCGTATTCTCCGCATTCTGTTCAAAAGGGAGTACCGACCCGTCATACATCACCGAAGTAAATCCTATATCGATGGCGTCCTGAATGTCCGCAAATTCCGTGGCATGATCCAAGTGGATACAGACCGGAACCGTATACCGCTTTGCCGCTTCCTTCAACATAGCGGTGATAAAGTAAATCCCCTTATTCTGCATATCCTGCTTCAAACACATAAACAAAGCCGGCGACTTCTCCTCTTCACAGACATCAATGACTGATTTCACCATCTCATAGTTGCTGACATCAAAGGCAGGGATGGCATACTGTCTTTTTCGTGCATCCTTGAGAAGCGTTTCCATTGTTACAAGCATACTCGCGTCTTCCTTTCAAAATAGATATAAATTTATTGGGCTTCAGCGCATCAACATGCCGCCTGTCACGTCAATGGTGGCTCCGGTGATATAGTCCGATTGATTTCCGCACAGGTACACAACCGCGGCGGCAACCTCGCTTGGATCGGCGACCCGCCGCAGCGGAATCCGCTTGAGATACTCGTCCTCCCGATCCTCCAGCGCCTCCTTGTTCATCGGGGTTCGCATCATTCCTGGGGCGACGGCATTCACATTGATCCCATTAGGGGCGACCTCTCTGGCCAGCGATACCGTAAAGGCAACAAGCCCGGCTTTGGACGCGGCGTAATGTGCGTGGCCCGACGTGGAACCGTGAAATGCCGCCTGCGAAACCATGTTTACGATTTTGCCTTTTTTAGAATTCGACAGGCACTGATTGACAAAGTTTCTCGTCAGTAAAAAGGGCGCAATGAGATTGATATCCAATGTTTTGCGAAATGAACCCGACGTCATATCGGCAACATAAGCGGTCGGCCAAATTCCAGCGTTGTTCACCAAAATATCCAGAATGCCAACCTGACTCCAGAGGGCGTTTATCTCGTCCTCTCTGGAAAGATCCGCTGTTATGTACTGTGCGCCGTTTCCGCAGAGCTCCACATTTCTCCCCAGAGCCTCCGCCTTTCCCTCAAGGTCATGCAGGATAACTTGAGCACCTTCCTGTGCTAAAAGCAGCGCTATTGCCTTGCCGCAGCCATCGGCGGCACCTGTGACAAGAGCTCGCTTTCCTTCTAATCCATAATCCATTCTTTACACCTTTTCCCTTTAGCCAAATTTTGAGCTGCACAAGACTTCACCTAAAAAGACAGCTTTGTGTTCAAATGTTCATTTTCTCTCATTATCCTTATCCGGCAATATAAGGAAATTAAGATATTTTGCATAAAATATCCAACTCTTTTTCTATCTTTTTCGCCTTTAATTATATTCTTTGGCTACACATATTGTCAATCGTGGTGAAAAAAATACTACTTAAACAAAAACCATGCCCAAAACAAACACAACCGAACACGCAAATGAACACACCGCCAGTTTTGCAATATTTTGATGGCGAAATTTTCTTACAAATAACAAAGAAGAGCCGAATCCCAGTGAGTAACCGGGATTCGGCGCTTCTTGTCAATCGCGTTGCTTCCTTTACTTTTCCATATGCTGGTCCATCATTTTTTGCTATATAGCAAAACGGCGCGGTTCCTTTTAAGGGCCTCATTTTTTCCGCTATACATTGGACAAACTGCGCTCCTTTTGCTGAACGCCGCGCAGGAAGTAGATGTAGAGCATATCCAGCACAAAGCATATAATGCCTGTGAACAGAATGAACATATTGCCCTGCATTGTGCCATAGATCGTCGGGGTCAATGTTCCAATGCACTTGCAGATCGCAATGGTCATGGACTGACCCTTGGAGCTCTTCCGACGGTTCAGCATATAGAGGTACGCCACACTCATGGCGATATTCTGTAAATAGGCGGAATA
This sequence comes from Clostridiales bacterium, assembly GCA_019423265.1. Next base: position 18,449 of record JAHZBS010000007.1, on the reverse strand, counting down.
CTTCTCCCCCTCCACATGGCCAAACTCCGCCGCAAACAGCGCCTGAAGCGCAATGCATGAAGCCAGCACGATCAGCGTCCAGGGAATAAACCATTTTTTTGCCGTCTCCCCCTCGAATTCCTCCTTGGCAAACTTAAACCAGGTGACCAGGATGACAATGTCCAGCAGGAACCAGCAGGCGTTGGCAACACCCTGAACGACAGAGCCATGGAGAAACAGGTCAATGTAAGCGTACATTCCTTCCCAGACAATGTTCAGGCCCAAAGCGAACAATGGCATACAATAGGTCTTCTGCTTAAACCCGGTGCGGATGCTGGCGATATACACGATAGACCAGCATATGCCGCTAGCTATGACCAATAAATTCGCAATAATATTATTCATTCTTCACACGCCTTCCATAATTTTTTTAGAACATGATCCGCCTGGCAACTTTAGGCGCTCCGCTCTATCCAACACAAATTGTACACCATTTTCACACTGAAGTAAAGGTATCAATGGGCTACAGAATCGTGACTTTCGTATCATATTCAGGATTTTTCTCTTGAAATGAAGACATAAATATACTATAATTTGTTTTAATAGGAGGATGAGCCGCATGGACAAGAGAAAAATAGAAAACGCAAGGGTGAAACGAAGTGTTGAGGATGCGTTCTTCTTTTTGCTCAAAGAAAAGAGTTTTTCCGAAATTACGGTAACGGATTTGGTGAAAAGATCCGGCGTCGCCCGCACTTCCTACTATCATAATTTTAATTCCAAGGAAGATATTATCCGCGAATATATCCGGCGTCTGCGGGAGGAAATTGATTTGGCACTGGGGCATTCCACGAAAAACTTCGGAAATACCCTGACAGTTCCCCATTTGACCATGCATCTATCCTGCTATCTGAAGGAGCAGCATAATGTTTTACTGCTCTATGACAACGGTTTTGGAACGCTCATGCTGGAGGAAACGAATCGCTATACCGAAGAATTGCTGGGGGATATGCCCCATAACTCCATAGACCGGTACCAGCTTTACTTTATCTCCGGCGCGATTTTCAACACCATGGTTCAATGGATGAAGACAGGCGCCAGGGAATCTCCAAACGAGATGGCCCGAATGCTTCTGGAATTGATCAACAAGCTCTATCAGCCTTTGCTGGCCAGTTCTGATTTTACTTTGCAGATTCCTGTAGCAAAAAATTGAAAGTGTAGTGATACTCTTAGATTAAGTTTTATAGACAGGAGGAAAAATAATGGCTGTATATTGTCAAAACTGTGGCGCTGAAATACTCGCCGACGCCAACTACTGCCCCCAGTGCGGCACTTGTGTTAACGGAAGCAGTAAGACCGGTTCCACCACCACTTCCAACGCGGTCAAAACCGCGGCCGCAGTCGGTGGGGTTGTCGTGGGGGTGTCCGCCTTGAATAACCTTGCACACCGGTTATCCCACCGGCGGCGCCCCATGTACGGCGGTCCCGATGGCGGTCCGCCTCCTATGGGAAGACCTGGCCCCGGTGGTCCTGGCGGTGCCGGGCGCGGCGGAAGATGGTAATGCATATAAATGATTTAAGGAGGTAACTAGTATGGGAACATTACGAAAAGTAAAGCGGAAGATGAAAATGGACAAGGATTTTCGGAAAACTCTGGTGCGAAGTGCCAAGGATGAAATCCTAATCGATGTGGACGGCGACGGACAGCCGGATGTTGCCCTGATGGATTCCGTCGGAGACGGCGACATCGATACGCTGGCTGTGGATCTGAGCGGAGACGGCGAATTTAATCTCTATTTCCATGATTCGGACGCCAACGGACTGCCGGATCTTGTTCTGCTGGACAGCGAGGGGGACGGAAATGTGGAAGTACTGGGCGTCGGCCCAGAAGTGGAGGCCAGAATGATTATGGCAGGCCATGCAATTCTGGCCATGCTGGAACTTGGCGATTATGTAGCGGAGTCTCTGGATTCCGCACTGGATACACTACAGAAAGAGATTGACGAAGCGAGGAAACAGCTGTAGACAAGAAATCCGGATACCTAAGATCCCAAACCATTAATTTCCAATCTCAGGTCAAATAAAAGAACGCCGATACCCGGTTTATCTGCTGGGCATCGGCGTTTCCCTTTGCGGCTTATCATCTTGCGATTCCTGTTGTTTTCACGCCCGGCGCTATGGCCGCTGGGAACATAGGAGCTGTACATTTTGTCTTTCCAGAAATTCAATCCACCCCTCATTGGGCAGCGAATCCGTAACTAGATAATCAATCATATCAAATCCAAAGAGCTTGCAGGATGATATCTTATCAAACTTTGAATGGTCGCAGAGCAAAACCCGCAGCCTAGCGTTTTCGAGCATAGTCCGACGCAAACTTGCCTCTTCTTCATATACCCAGCTCATCCCATGCTCCCTAGAGATTCCCTTGCAGGAAATGAACGCTATGTCGGCGTAGAACGACGAAAAAAAGTTTCGGGCGAACGTTCCGTTGTAGGAAAGCGTCGTTTTGGAGAGCAAACCCCCGGAACAATATACATTAAGGGGCGCATATTGCAGTTTTTCAATCAATTTTTGCCCCTGCGTCAACACCGTCAATCCGCTGAAGCGCGAAAGCAAATCCCCCATGAACTGAACCGTCGTGCTAGAATCCATAGAGAGCACATTCCCATTATGGATCAGCTTTGCAGCCATCGAACACAGCTCCACCTTAGCCTCTATATTATCCATCTGGCGGACATCGGCGGGAAGCTCCCGGTCAATATTGTCAATGCGCACCGCGCCTCCATACACCCGTTTTAGATACCCGCCATTTTCAAGCTTTTTGAGATCCCGTCGGATGGTCGCCTCCCCGATATAAAGCATTTTGCTCAAATCGGTGACCTTTACGGAAAATTTCTTTTTTAACTCATGCAAAATAACTTCACGCCGCTCAACATCCGTCATCGCTGATTCCTCCCCATTACATGTTCACTTGTGTCCATTTTTCACGCTGTTTTGGTAGAATTATACTTTTTTTCGCCACAATTGACAGCTTCAATTGAACAATCTATAATGAGAATATCATATACCGCACTATAAAACAAGCAATCTGCTCATTATTATTTGAAAAACAGTTGGGAGAGTTTTGAATGAATAGTATTCTATGCATCGACTGCGGCTTAACAAAAGGAAAATTACTTCTATTTGACTCAAACGGCAGACGGCTTGGAAACGAAGAATTTACAACGCCATTGAACGATACTCTCATTGACACTTCTGCGCTCCGCCAGTATTTTTGCGCTGCCATGACACGATTGCTTCAAAACGCCGATACCGATCCGGCTGACATCCTCTGCGCCTCCGTATCCGGTCATGGCAATGGCTTGTATGCAATCGGGGAGACGGATGTGTTGCCAGTTGGATACTCCTCGATGATCCGCGAAAGCTCCCAGATGCTTCCACCGGAGGGAAAAACCTTTCCCATCATTTTGCAGTCTGACTGGAGCGGACAGCCTCTTCCGCTGTTAGCATGGCTAAAGTACACTTCGCCACAGACCTTTGCCCAAATTAAAACGATTTTGTTCTGTAAGGATCTTCTGCGCTGGTTCATGTCCGGGGTTGCCGTCACGGAGGAGACGGACGCCTCTGCCGCGGGGCTTCTGAACTGGCAGACCGGGAGCTACGATCCCGACTTGCTCCGAATATACAATCTGGAGGATGCTTCGTCCAAATTACCCAAAATCCTGAAGAGCAGCCAGGTAGCCGGATATGTCACAGAATCCTTTGCAGGGGAGACAGGTCTGCCCGCAGGGATTCCTATTTTGGGCGGCTTATTTGACGTCAACAGCTGTATGCTTGGCTCCGGCGCAACACAAGAGGGACAATATGCGCTCATCGCCGGCACGTGGGGGATCAATGCCGCCGCCTCTCAACTCCCTGTCAGGTCCCAGAACATTACGCAGTGCTGCCGCTTTTTCGGCGCAGCGCCATATGTATGCATCGACTCCGCTCCCACCTCATGCGTCAACCTGGAATGGTACACCCAGAAGGTGCTGAATGGACTCTCGTATGCCGATGCAGATCGGTTGGTTTCCACACAGCCCATGGACGAGGAACTGCTCTATCTCCCATATCTATACGCCCCCATGGACTTACCGTCGGCGCAAGGCGGTTTTGCCGGACTCCGCGCCTATCACGATCCCGCCGCCATGTTGCGCGCCGTATTTGAGGGCATCGTCTTTGAGCATCGCTACCGTTTAGAAAAATTACAGCACTCCGGTATTCAGGCAGATTGTGCCGTGCTATCGGGCGGGGCCGCCAACAGTGCCGTGTTTGGACAAATGTTTGCCGATGTTTGCGGGCTGAACATCCGCATCCCTGCCCAGCCACAGTCCGGCGCTTTGGGCGGCGCCATTCTTGGAATGGTATCCGCAGGGATTTACCCTGATATTCACACCGCTGTCGATGCCGTGGTTACCTATACGCACAGTTTTTCACCGAATCCGTCCGTCCATGCCTATTATGAACGCAAATTCAGCCGGTTTCGCCATGCGCAGCAAAGGTTTAGACACAATATCTGAGAATCTGCTGATCCGGTTATATGACATGCCGAAATCCTTTTCCCGCCTCCTCGCTCGCCCGGGTCACAACCACCAGTGCATTGCTGTCAATTTCTTTGATTTGCTCTTGCAGCAGCTCACAATCCTTTTTGTACACCGCGCTCATAATAACCTGACGCGCCTCCTTGCTGTAACCGCCCTCCCCCCGCAAAAGCGTAACGCCGTTGCGCTTCGAGACCAATATCTCTTTGATCTGCCTGGAATAGTCGGAAATCACAATCATCAGCCGCTTCTCCCCCAGGCTGCCGGTCACGCCGGTCACCGCGATCCCTGAAACATATACGCAGATCACAGCATACAGAAGGCTATCGATATCCCCATATACAAACGCCGATGCGGTCACTACCCCCACATTCAGAACTGTCAGCAGGCCTCCCATCTGAAAGTTGGGAGATACCTTCTGCAAGGTCAGCCCCATAAGGGGGAATCCTCCTGTGCTGATCCCGCCCATATGCATAACGGCCAATCCGAATCCCATGAGGACTCCGCCAAATATGGATGCCAACAGCGGATCCCCCTGGTAGACGGGAATCCGGACGACCCCATAATCTATAACGGCGGACAGCAGGGCCGCAGAGAACAGCGTCTTCCAGGCCCACCCTTTCCCTAAATAGCGCCCAGCTAGGAATAGCAGAAGCGCCGTAAAAAGCAATATAAAGAGTCCCACGGGGAAACCCGTTTTGTAATGTACCATCGCCGCGATTCCACCAGCCCCTCCTGGGGCAATGCGGTGCGGCGCCGCAAAACATACGAGCCCCGCTCCGTATAAAACGGCTCCCACAAGGTTGGCGCCTAGAAATACTCCTGCTTTTCTCCACTTCCGCGGCTTCATGCCGACACCTCCTACCATTCTCTGAATTTTACAGTTACCTTACAGTATATTATAGCACGCCCCTGCCAGATTACAACCATATTTTTACAGTTCCATTTTTGTGCTGCCTTCCCGCCTGGTATAGAATATAAAAAAAGATTGAAATACAAAAAAGATAGTGATAGAATATTTGTGGTCATAAATATTTACCATAGGGGAGGGCAAAATGATTGGAAAAATAGCTGCCTATCTGGGTACGAGTTCAGAGGTTGTGATCATAGCGCTAATTATTCTGGCGGTAGCATTTGTTCTCATTTTTATTAAGATAACCCTTAATGAGAAAAAAGGTGTGGACAGTCAGGAAAAAGCGGATATCCGCAAACTGATCGATGCTGTTGTTCCAGACGGAAAAGATTACATAGCCGCATACGCTCACGGCAAGGAAGTATATCGCAGCCGGAGTATGACGCGGGAGGTCTATCACTATTACGCTGTCGCATTCAGAGAGGATGCGCCAGATCATATGTGGGTCGTTCCCATAAGCGTTGATGCCGGCAAAATCAAGTATACAGATCCCATGCGTATGAGCGCCGAAAACCTTTCGTATATAGGCGGCAGCTGGTACCAGTTGAATCTTCACTATCCGGGAGAAAAGATTCCTTACAGCATTATGGTCAGCGAGAGCAATACCAAGCTGGGAAAAGAATGCCAGGTAAACATCCAGCAGCCTGAGGCAGCAGAGAGCTTTAAGAAATTTAGTGTAGCATTTCAAGCAAACGTGAACGAAACTCTCGGGGTAGACAAAAAAGGAAAAATTTTGAAAAAGTAGGAGAAACGGATATGAAAAAATTTTTAAGCTGCTTTAGCAGAGGAACCTTTATGCTTCTTTTGTTTGGTATCATTTTGATTTGTTTTAGTGCTGGCGATACTTTTATTTCTTTAAAGCCTGCCGTCAGTTTTGAGGATATGCTAGACGGAAAAGAGGTCAAGACAGGAACCCATGTAGCGGGTAATGTAGCGTATGCTCTGGATTATTTTGCGTCGGAGACTTCCTATACGAAATATAGCGATGGCTCCCGCAGCGGCGATAAAAAATCGGGAAATTATTATCTGATCCCCACAGCCACCGGCTTCATCGGCCTCAAGAGCCGGCAGAAAGATGTATCCGCTTTGGATGACTTGTCAGATGAGACCTTTGTATATCTGACAGACGGGACAGAACCTCAGACAGAGATTTTTATGCAGGGCACTGTCAAGGTAATGGAGGATAAACTAGCCGGATATTATCGGGAGTATCTGGAGGATATGGGATATACCCAAGGGGAAATTGACGACATGGGGCAACCCTTGTTTATCGATTATGTCAGTTTCGGTTCTGTCCGTGCGATGTTTATCATTGGAGTGGCATTGGTCTGCCTTGGGTTCTTCCTTATGTGGAGACGATACAAGCGAGCGGAAAATAGGAGCGAAAACTTGAAGAGCGTTGATGATCTGCCCGATACACCGGTCTAACAGTAAGATAACAAGTCTTACTCTTTCACCATATCCCCATATTCAACCAGCGTTACATTACCCATCTTCGCCGCACGATCTTGACAACCTTTTGTAAACCCGCTTTTGGCGAAGAGGTAAAAATGCTTCTTTTTAAACTTAAATAAGTCGCTGCGCTCCACAAGAGTCTCCAGGATGCCTAGGTCGACTTTTTCGTTTGTCCATTTGCACTCGGCAAACAGGGCGGAGTCCTTATCCGTTCCCATAATGTCGATTTCCTCTTGTGTTCTGGTCTTGGGATTTGTACCCCACCAGCGGCCGAGGCCGCTGAAATTCACGGCGCATTTGTCCTCCAGCAGCAGCTTCCAAAGGTACTGCTTGCAAATTTCCTCAAAAACCCCGCCCATATATGATGGCAGCTCGGGAGCGATACGCCTGTATGCAAGGTCTGTGGCTCCTCGGGAAATAACCGAGATATTTTCCGGCACAAAACGGTACCAGAAGCTGAACATAGTATCCTCTATCGAGTAAATCGTCTTACGGCTCGATTTTTCGCCGTAGGGCGATTCTTTTTTTACGATACCGAGCGCAATCAGGTTCTTAATATAGGTGGCGCATACGCTTGTATCTTCATCAATCTTGTTGGAAATCTCATTCATTTTAGAGCAGCCGGTGGCGATTGCCGTAATCACCGCATTGTAAATTGCCGGTTCACGCACTTCCTGCTTGAGCAGATTGTTCGGCTCCTCAAAAATAGAGGAAGAGGGAGTTAAGTGGGTATTTTTGATATTATCCTCGATGGAAAGATGATCATCAATCTGCATCAGATATTGCGGAGTGCCGCCGACAATTCCGTATGCCAGCGCTTTGTCAATATCCGAAAACTTTGCGAAATAGCGGCAGACTTCAAAGAAATCAAAAGGCTTGATTTTGAGCTGTGCTGTTCTTCTTCCATAAAGGGGTGCTTTATATGCCAAAACGTGATCTTCTATATAGGACATGGAAGAGCCGCAGAGGATCAGGAACAGCTTGGAACTGTCCTTGTTCTTGTCTATCAAAAGCTGGAGCGTGGAAGCAAGACTCTTGGACGCACGGGCGACATAGGGGTATTCGTCAATCACAAGCACAAGCCTTTTTGTCTTTGCCAATCCAAAAACATATTCCAACGCCGATTGAAAGGACGAAAAGGACGAATCAACCGCTATCCCGGTGTTGTACTCCATAATACATCTTGAAAAGTTATCAAGATTCTGCTTGGCATTGGTTTCAACGCCGGTGAAGAAAATAGTATCCTTATCCTTTGAAAATTCGCTGATCAGAGCGGTTTTTCCCACCCGACGGCGACCGTAAATAACCACAAATTCAAATTTATCGGAATGATAAAGCTTATTGAGTGTATTCAGTTCCTGCTCTCTGCCTATGAACATCGGCGCACCTCCAAGAAGTTTCGTGGTTTACGATTTACTTAATTATAACAAACCATAACCGAATCGTCAATAGCTTCTTGCCTGTATCCACTCACTTCAGCCCATCATTCCATTGCCGTTGGCCAATTCCTCAACCAATGCCTGCATCTCTTGCTTGGAATGGACTCCATGGGTTCTTTCGATCAACCGCTGCTTTTGTTCGCCAGATAGAGCGGAAAAAGCGGCGAGCGCGTCCAGATTCTGCGCCAGTGCCATCCCCAATCCAATGGGAATGCTATCATCATTGAGTAAGCTTTCCATAATCGCACCTCCATCTCCGTGATGGTATCACACGGCTATTTGTGCCGGAGCGCCACAGATAGCTCTCTTTGCCCTGTGGCTGACGCTCCGGAATGGAGATTAGTATGTCCTTTTGGCCTACGTTTCATTCACCGCTACGCTGCCATCCGCACTGTCCTCCCCGACAAATAGCCATTGGAAGAAATGAGTAAAAACACCTTACCGCGCAGACTCCACATCGGCAACTGTAATCAATGCATCCCGTTGTAAATACTGCATCGCCTTCAACGCATAACAATGCGCTTCCTCACTGGAACCGGCGACAGCATCGGTGACTACCTTGAAATGGTAGTCATTTTGGTGCGCATCCACCGCCGTATAGTGAATGCAGACATCCGTCAGCCCGCCGATGAGATACAGCGTATCCACATGAAGTCCTTTTAACAAAATTTCTAGGTCCGTTCCAAAAAACGCGCTGTATCGCCGCTTGGAAATCAGATATTCACCCTCGATGGGATACGTCAGTTTTGCATAATCCGTATCAGGCGAACTCTCTATACAGTGAATTCCTTCAGAGCCGTCCAGTTCCCGGCCAAAGTCTACCATATTCGGCCTGTGGACTTCTTTGATGTGGATGACAGGCAATTTCTTTTCCCGGAAGACATCCAGCACACGTCTTGCATTGCGGATGCAATCCCATGCCGGATCGTCCCAATTTTCCTCCCGCATTTCCTTAAAATCCTCCTGCTGAATGTCAATGACCAGCAGTACACTGTTTTTCTCAATTTTCATAAACATCGTTCCTCCTTGACTTTTTATTTGCAGACTTGTTTTTATATAATGCAGCTCCAAGCAACATAACAAGAATTTCAGTTGCCGGATATGCAAGCCACACTCCTGTAATCCCCCACATATAAGACAATAGAAAGGCCAATGGGATAATCAAAATAAATCCTCTAAGCACTGACAGAATATGAGCCGGCACCGCTTTTTCTATCGAAGTAAAAAAAGTTGCCAATATAATATTATACCCAACAAATGGGATTGAAATAAAATACAGTCTTAAACCAGATATAGCGATCTGTTGAAGTTCCGCGTGGTTCTCACTATTAAAAGCGGCTATAATCGGCTGTGTAAAGACGAAAATACATAAATATATGACACATGACAGCGCCAACATTGTTGTCATCGCGTACCGCAATACGGTTTGTGTTTGCCGCCTATTTTCCTCAGCATAGAAACGGCTGACAAGCGGTTGTATGCCTTGGGCAATTCCCGTATAGACAGCCACAATGACAAGAGAAATATTTGCAATAATGCCATAGGCTGCAACGCCCGTATTTCCTTTTAATTTTAAGATGATTGCATTAAAAATAATCATTACAATACCAGAAGATACCTGTGCAACCAGAGAGGGAAATCCCAGCGATATATTGCATTGGACGCTTTCTTTGTCTATGCCTGTCTTTACGAAATGAAAGGAATTCTTCTTTTTTCCCCAATGGGGCGCCATCATGGCAATACTGATAACCGGCGACAGTCCTGTTGCAAAAATCGCCCCGAAAATCCCCATTCGCATTGGAAAGATAAAAACGTAATCCAAAATGATGTTGGCAAAACTCCCCGTCAACATAGCTGTCATGGCAAGCTGCGGATTTTCATCATTTCTGACAAAGCATAAAAATACGTCATTGAGAATAAAAGCCGGGGAGAAAAGTAAGAGCCAGCGCAGATACGTGTCTGTCATTTCCAGGATCGCCATATCGGCACCCAAGAGTAAAGCCAGCCTTTCTGAACAAAAAAGACCCGGCAACATAAACAGGACGGAAAATAGGATGGCGAGGTAAATGGTATTTGTATAAATTCTGTTTACCGCTTTCTGGTTATTTTGGCCTTTGTAGATGGAAAATTTTGTTGCTCCGCCCATGCCGAGCATTAGTCCTGTACCGTGAATAAAATTGTAGACCGGAATCGCAAGATTCAATGCGGCAAGACCGTTTGTTCCCAATCCTTTTGAAACGAAAAAAGTATCGGCCAAAATGTAACAGGACACGCCGACTGTACCTAAAACGCTCAAAACTGTATAGCGTGAAAAATCTCGAATGCAAAACTGCTTCTCCATGTGTTTCCTCCTAAATATAAAAAATAACGCCAGCACTTTCTATCTTCAATGGCCTAACGATAGAAAGCCTGACGCTTAACTCCATACCCGGCGGCAAGGAGCGCTAAAACTGTTTTATAGTATAGCACACTGGAACAAATAAATCTACCCCCGCAAACAATTTTTTTGGGGATGGCGGGCTGACGCCTATCAAGATCTTTCTGTTACTTTACCGCGCATAACATTATTCCTCGGCAACACTTTATTGAGGACAAAGCCTAAGTAGGAGGCCACAATACATTTGATCACGTCGCCAAGGAGAAACGGCAAGACGGCCGCGATAACCGCTTCCACGATCCCCATCTTCTGAAACCAGCACATAAAGGCCGTCCCCAAAAAGTCGATGATGGGGATCCCCACTGCGATGGTGACAAGGCAATACCGGAGCCATTGGACGCGCTCTCCTTTTATTGCGCTGATAACAGGGGCGGCCACCAAAAATCCGACGATGAATCCCCCCGTTGGCCCTATGATCCTGCCAATACCGGCAGTGCCGCCTGCAAATACCGGAAGGCCGCAAATGCCAAGCAGAATATAGAGCCCAACCGCACAGGCGGATTGAACCGGCGTCAGAATCAGCGCCACAACATTGATAACCAAAGTCTGCGCCGTCAACACCACCGAGGTGAACGGCAAGGGAATCGCAATGTAGGATGAAACACAGAGTAGGGCAACGCAAAGGGCAATCTTAGTAAGCTGAAAAACATGGGTGGATTGACGTGTGGTATCCATGACGGGGACTCCTTTTCTAAATTTCCTATTTTGTCTACTATAGCATGATACCATGTCCGCCCCAAATTGTCAACCATAAATATATTTATGGTTGACAATAATACCTCCACTCCGTATTGGCTCTTGCCATTTTCGATTCATTTGTTTATAATATAAAGTATTGTTGCTATGTTTTATAACTGTCCTGTATTTTCCATACAACAAATGAGGGACCGAACATGAAATTGCTGAAAGAACACCGCATCCTCCTATATGCCTTTCTTCTCTCCGCCTTACTCCTCACCTTCTGTTCCCAGGCATCTTTTGTATTTCCCTGTCACGGCCGGGTGGATCAAAATTGTTTTTTGACGGTGGGGAAGGGCATTGTTGAAGGCCTTGTTCCATATCGGGATCTGTTTGAACAAAAAGGTCCGCTGCTGTACTTTCTCCATGCGCTTGCTTGGCTGATCACCCCAGATTCCTTCACCGGCGTCTATCTTCTCGAGATTGTATTTTTGACCGTGGCCCTTCTATATGTACATAAGATATCGAATCTTTATCTGCCCGCCCGCGCTTCCATCCTTATTTTGCCTGCTACGGCGCTCTTGATCACAACCAGCAATTGTTTTCTCCGGGGCGACAATGCAGAGGAATTTTGCATTCCCCTTTTGCTGGCCAGCCTATATTCCATCCTGCGGTTTTATCACACCGTTTCCGGGACATCCTTTCGGTCCTGTCAACATGCCGCCATGCCCGCCTCATCCTTTCTGATCCACGGAATCTTAGCCGGGTGCGTTCTCTGGATCAAATTTACCATGCTTGGATTCTGGGCGGCTTGGGCCGTCCTCGCCCTGCTGCCAGACCTTTTGGCAAAACGAGTAAAATCCCTATTCACCAATTGTCTCCTTTTTCTCGGCGGCATGGCTGTCGCCACCATTCCCTGGGTGGTATACTTTGGGCTTCACGGTGCGATCTCGGATTGGCTGTATGCGTATCTGTACTCCAACATCTTTCTCTATTCCAAGTCTCTGAGCCCACTGGGGCGGGTCTGGCATCTGGCAGGCTCCATAGGCCTAGCCGCCGTCTGGAACCCATTGCTGGCCGGCGCGATCGCCATGGGTATCCTATGGTTTCGCCCTCCCCTTGCCCAGGCTCTCGAGCGCAAGGTCATGTTGATCACACTCATAGCCGTGACGGTACCCCTCTATATCGGAGGAACGAACTACGATTATTATTTTCTCATCGTTTCTCCCTTTGCTCTTTTCGGCGTGATAGGCGCTGTGTCCCGGTATTCGGCCAGGATAGCCGCCTATAAATTCCGGTATGGCCGGCAAGCCTACTGCATCCTCTGCCTGCTCACCCTGACTCTGGCCATTGTGCTGAGCAATTGCCTGCCCTACTACGGCATGAAGAAGGAAGATTACCCACAATACCAATTTGCTGAGATCATCACCCACAAGCCCGATTCGACCATGCTCAACTATGGATTCCTCGACGGCGGTTTTTATAAGGCGGCGGGTAAAGATCCCCTGACAAAATATTTCTGCCGGCTTAACATTCCAGCGGACAAGCTTCCGGAGATGGAGGAATCCCACCGCCGCCTGCTCCGGGAAGGAATCCCTGACTTTGTCGTGACTCGTTCCCGATATACCGATTCCTGGGAGGATTCCGGGTGCCCGGAGCTCTTCCAGAACTATGTGGTGATCGCGGAGGGTGAAAATCTGCCTGACTTTTATAAATATTATCTCTTTCAGCGAAAGGAACTTCCATCACAATGAATCGCTTCTCTAAAATATCTACCTGTCTCGCCATCCTTTTTGCGGGCGCTTTTCTATTTGTTGTCGCCTATGCATTCTGGGGCCTTCTGGCCGCCATTTTGTTTTCTCTCCTCGGTATGCTTCTCGTGGGGTTGACACAGTATCGCTCTCGACGCCATGCGGAGGCGTGTGCGGGTGAATTGCGCCGGCGCCTCCCGGGGGAACCCCTCCTTTACGCAGGCTCCGCCTCCTACATGACGGATCACGGCGCCTTTTCCGGAATTCTTGGCGTTACGCCCACCCGCATCTGCTTTCTCGGCGGACGAAAAACATCCATCACGTTGATGATGGATGTTCCACTGTCAGACCTTCGAGAGTGTATGTTTAACATGTTTTTTTACGCCATCGAGACGTCCGGGGAGGTGCATCAATTTCGAGTCAAACAGCACGAGAAGCTGATGCACCTCCTGCGGGAACAGGGCATATCCACACAGGGATGATGCCCTCCTCGCCCCAAGGCCCAATCCTGTGTCCACTGCGATTTGGCCTTACTTTTTTAATACGTCCCTCTGGTAGATTGGCAGATACACTTCCCTGTCCCGGATGACGCAGCCAGCCACGGTTCCCGCCCTCATCAATTCGGAGCATTTGCCGCATGTAATGCAGCATTTCGCAGGGTCCATGGCGCCGCGATTTACGATATCCTGATAAAAATCCGGGTAGGCAAAGGCTTCTCTCCCAAATCCGGCGATGGTACACAAGCCTTCTTCCAGCATTCCCGCTGCCAGCGCCGGCGCGTACTGTCTGAGATAGCTATTTCCGGAGGACACGATGGCAAGCTTCGGGCAGGCCTTCTGGATCTCACCTACGCATCGAACCATCCGCGCCACCCCCTCCAGGGGATGTTCCTGGGGAACGTAGGGGCCTCCGTCGAAGGGGCGATTGACATGGGGATTGACATACGGATTTCCGATGGTGATATCCAGCAGACTCAGCCCCCCTTCCCCCTGAAGCATCTGCGCCAGCCGGATCCCTTCTGTCAAGTCCGGCTCCAAACCGCCGTCCGGGGAAACGCCAAATCCATATGGGTACGGGAACCCATCGTAGACGTTCAGACGAGATGTCACTATAAAGGCATCGCCCGTTGCCGCCTGCGCATTTTGGATCCCGTTTCGCAGCAGGCGGGTGCGATTTTCAAAGGAGCCTCCAAAGGCGCCGGGCCTGTTGAAAGCGGACAGCAGCTCATTATTCAAATACCGGTGGCAGCATTTAATATCGATGCCATCAAACCCCGCTGTCTCCGCCTCCTTTGCCGCTGTGCCAAACCGCTCTTCTAGCCGCATAAGGGCGTCGTCTGTGATGATGCGCTCCGGGGATATGGGCGTATCTTTCTCAAAGATTGGATTTTGATATGCGATGATGGGCTCCGGTTTTCCATTGGGCTTTGAATATCGCCCCGAATGGGTGGCCTGCATGATCACCACCGGTTCAAAGCCATGCTCCCGGATGCAGGTCTCTTTGATCATCTGGACCAATCTCTTGAAGCTGTCCAGAGTACTCTCCTGAATGAAAAGCTGCCTCGGATTGGCCCGGCCTTCCTCCACCACCGCCACCGCTTCAACCCAAATCAGCCCCACCCCACTTTTCGCAAAGCGCTCGTAGCGGCGCTCTGTCAGAGTATCGGGGCGGCCGTCCCGAGTGCCGTCGCAACCCTCCATAGGCTGAATCGCCATGGAGTTGGCGAATCGCTTTCCCTGAACCGTGAGCGGCTTTTGAAGCCGATCCAGCTTGGCCGACAGGGGGAGCGACACGCCTACCGTGTCCATCTCCTGTTGCAGCGCGTCTAGCGTGTTGTAATGAAATGTCTGATGCTCCATCGGTCAAAACCCTTTCTATCGTAGAATGTTCAGCGGGTCAGCCTTTTGCAGATTGCCTGTAGCGTCGCTGCGTCCCGCAAAAACTGCTCCGGATCGTCGTCCTGCACAAACTCCAACAGGGCATAGTGCATGGCCGCATCCCCCGCCGCCGGCCGCAAGAATGTTTCCCAGCGCGCCTCCCCTTGCTCCAGCGGATATCGCTCAAACTTTTGCCATTGGTACACGTGGAGATTGGACAGCTTCCCTAGCCCCAGAAGTTCTATCACCTGCCCCTCGTGTTCCTTCCAGGGTTTGTCGCCCAAGGGCTGCCAATAGGTAAACAGATTTGGCTCTTCCGCCTCTTTCAGCATTGCGATAGCCGAATCCTGCATCACCGTCAGGGTCCCACCGTGGTATTCCGTGGAGACTGTGATATTCTCCTTAGCCGCCATACGGGCTGCGTCTCGTATGCGCTGCACCGTGTGTGCCCTCTGTTCTCCGTCACAGTCCTGCGGCTCCTTCTCCCCGGCCCAGATCCGAATGTTGGGTGCTCCCAGCGCCTTTGCTGTGGCCAGAATATCCTCAAACTTCTCGTCTTCCAGGGCTCGATAGTAGGACCCGTAGGACGCAATCTCCAGACCGTTTTCCCTCATTCTGCGGGCTGTATAGCGCGCTTTGTCCAGATCTCCGTGAGGAACATGGACATCCCCACCCCATTCGATGGCCATGAGACCCGCTTCCTTGGTTCTCCGGATGACCTCGTCCACATCGAACTGACGGAATGTCACGGAAACCATACCTGTCCTGATCATCTTGAATTCCTCCTATGCCATGGTCTTAAGCATTTCCAGTGTAACCTCGTTGGGCGAAGGTTCTCCCCTGAGGACCCGCCGGTAATCTTCCACCATGAATTCTGCCATACGCCGCACTTCATCCTCAACGCTTCCCGCCCGATGCGGCGTTATGAACACATTGTCCATGGTATAGAACGGGCTGTCCGGCAGCGACGGTTCCGGGTCTGTGACATCGAGCAGCGCTGTGCGGTTGGGATGCTCCTTGAGCGCTCGGATCAGGTCCGCTTCCACCACCTGAGCCCCTCTTCCAGTATTGATAAACGTCGCATTGTCCGCCATGAGATCAAAGAGACGCCCGCACAGCATCCCTTTCGTCTGCTCGTTGTTCGCCAGATGATTGCTGATCACGCTGCATGTGGAAAATATTTCCTCAAGGGAGCATTTCTTGACTCCCAGAGACGCGGCGTCCTCATCGCTTAGGAAGGGATCGAACACCGCTACCTCCAGGCAAAAATTCTTAAGTAATCCGATCAGGTACCGGCCGATGACGCCCACGCCGATGATCCCCACGCGCTTGCCATAGTTGCCGCCAAAAGTGTCGCAGTATCGTGCCGCCTCATCAAAACATCCGGGGTGATCTTTCACCTTCTTCAGCGACTGAAAATATCCTTTGTTGGCCAGCAAGATCTGTGCCAGCGTAAATTCCGCCACCGGGATCCCATTGGCCTTCCACGCTGAAAACACCCTAATTCCGCAGTTCAGGAAGGGCCGGCCAAAATACTGAACAGAACCCGCCGCATAAAAAACGCACTCCAATTTGGGAAAATAGTCCCGAATCTGTTCTTCTGTCAGGACCGTCATCCCCCATGTGGAAAATCCATATTTCACGTCTTTCAGGAATTCTCGGTTTTCTTCAAGATTATCTTCCCGTATCACCGCCGGACAGAATTCCAGCTCCGGCTTCACCATCGCCTCCGGGGGCTGTCCATATACCTTGCAAAGGGTTTGTTCCATCGTGGAAAAAAAGACTGCCTTGTCCATACCCTACCTCCTATGTTTTATGCCATACAAAATATGAACCGATTCTTTCCTTGCTGATGGTTCTATGATATAATAAATTTGCTTTGCTGTGTCATCTTCAATTGTCACAAAATAGGCGAAATT
>JAHZBS010000007.1:0-1324 GCA_019423265.1 Clostridiales bacterium | reverse complement strand
TATAATAAATTTGCTTTGCTGTGTCATCTTCAATTGTCACAAAATAGGCGAAATTTGCTTTTCCGGGAGGGATACCCAGCATGGACGGCACCTCGCTATTTCACTGCGAATACTCTAATCAGCCAACTCCGATCCATAAGCATTCTCATATGGATTATGAGATTTTATATGTAAAAAAAGGCGAGATCGGTCTATCCATCTCGTCTCACCTCTACACCCTCCACGAGGGCCAGCTGGCCTTTATCAGCAATCTTGAGGAGCACTGCGTCGAGCTTCAGTCCTCCAACTATGAGCGGTACTATGTCATCTTCTCATCGCTCTCCTTGGACCGCTTCGTCAACAATCCAAAGCTCATGTCGCCGTTAAAAAACCGCCCTCAAAATTTCTGCCATGTTTTTCCCGCTGTGGAGGAGGCGGGGCCTATCTTTGCCGCTCTTCTGGAGGAATCGAGGGCGAACGATTCTCTAAGCGCGGAGCGCGCCGCCTGCCTGATCAAAGAGCTGTTGATCCTCCTGTACCGCCGGCACAGCGAACGGTTTCCGATCCCCGATAAACCTGTTCAGGAGAGCCTGTATCAAGTGCAGAAATATATCGATCAAAACTTTGCCCAGGACATTAAAATTAAAGACTTAGCAGACCAGTTCTATATTAATTTTTATTATTTGAGTCATACCTTCAAAGAGCTGACCGGCTACAGTCCAAAACAGTATCTGCTTCTCAACCGGCTGACCTACTCGAAAGAGCTGCTGGCGCAGACAGCCCTCTCCGTTGGCGAGATCGCCGTGCGCTGCGGTTTTTCCGATGCCAACAGCTTTATCCGAACCTTCCGGCGGCACTATGGGATGACTCCCAGCCAGTACCGCCGCCCGTAGAGCGCTGTCCGGTCACAGAAACGATAGACAATAATACGCGCCGAGCCCTGCAATACCGGCCCCCGCCATGACATAAATCGGATTGGGCTTCCATTTTCGCAGGACGAAAAGACAGAGCGCGAACAGGACGACGGCGATCCAGTCTATGTCCGACGGGGAGAGGGAAACCGGGTTTCCATTCCAGAAGGCCAGCACCACAATCGATAGGCCGGCTGACGCGATCAGGCCCACCACCGCGGGGCGCAGTCCATCCAAAACCCCTTGGATCACGGTAAGCTTTCGATACCGATAGTAGATGAAGGCCAACAGCAAAACGATGACCAGCGACGGCAGCACGCAGCCGACGGTGGCGACAATCGCTCCCCCTATGCCCGCAATCCGGATTCCAACGAAGGTGGCGGAGTTGATGGCGATGGGGCCTGGCGTCATCTGGGAGATGGTGATCACATCTG
>JAHZBS010000069.1 GCA_019423265.1 Clostridiales bacterium | reverse complement strand
CGGGGAGGCGCCGGTCTGATTCAAAGCGTGGTCAATGAAGCAACGATCCCCGTCATTGAGACAGGGACGGGCAATTGCCATATCTTTGTGGACGAAAGCGCGGATCTATCCATGGCCGTGTCCATCGCCGTAAACGCGAAAACCCAGCGCCCTGGCGTGTGCAATGCTGCGGAGAGCCTTCTCGTTCACGAGAGAGCGGCGGCCTCCCACCTGCCCGCCATTGCCAAGGCGCTTATGGAAAAAGGCGTGGAGCTGCGGGGCGATGAGCAGAGCCTTGCACTCGTTCCAGGTATGAAGCCGGCCACCGAGGAGGATTGGGGCACGGAGTATACAGATCTGATCATGTCGGTGAAAATTGTGCGGGACATCGGAGAGGCAATTCAACATATCAACCGATACAACACCCGGCACTCAGAGGCAATCATCACACAGAATTACGCCAATGCAGAGCGATTTTTACAGGAGATCGATGCGGCGGCAGTCTATGTCAACGCCTCCACCCGCTTTACCGACGGCGAGGAATTTGGCTTTGGCGCAGAGATTGGGATCAGCACGCAGAAGCTTCACGCCACAGGCCCAATGGGATTAGAGGAATTGACCGCGACAAAATATGTCGTGTATGGGGATGGGCAGATCCGGTCATAACCGCCTTGAGAAATCGCGCTGAGCTGCCGGCCGTGGGCAGAATGGAGGAAACATGATTGCATTTGTGGAGGGAACGCTGAGGGAGATAGGGGAAAATCAGGTGATCCTTGAGAATCATGGAATCGGATACCAGATTTTTACTCCTGTCCATGAAGAATTGCTCCGAAAAGGAATTGGAAGTACGCTTTGTCTGTATACGTATCTAAATGTGCGGGAGGATGCGCTGACGCTGTATGGCTTTTTGCAGCCGGAGGTTCTCACCCTATTCCGGCAGTTGATCAATGTCAATGGAGTCGGGCCCAGATTCGCGCTGGCGATTCTGACTGTCTTATCGGCAGAGACTGTGATCCTAGCCATTGCCCAGGGAGATCACAAGACCCTGAGCAAAGTTAGCGGCATCGGACCCAAAACCGCCCAGCGGATTATTCTCGACCTAAAAGATAAGGTCAGCGTCTCAATGGTGGCAGAGTCCTCGGATCCGGTGGGATCGTCTTCCGCCTCGCCGATCACAGAATCCGGGGTAACGGCGCAGGCGATTTTGGCGCTGGAATCTCTGGGATATGCGCAGGCGGATGCCGCCGCCGCCGTGCGGCAGGTTATGCGCCCGGAAGCGTCCGTACAGGATTTGATAAAAGAAAGCTTGACACTTTTGTCGGCGGGGTACTGATGAGTGAGGGAACAAGGTATGGAAGATATTCAAAAGGAACTCGATCGCTTTGAGCGGATCATCGATGTCTCCATTAAGCAGGAAGACAATGAGATCGAAAAAACCCTTCGCCCCAAGCGCTTTGAGGATTATATAGGGCAGGAAGAGGTGAAGGAGACTCTCCGCGTCTTTATTCAAGCGGCGCAAAAGAGAGGCGAATCGCTGGACCATGTATTGCTTTACGGTCCGCCGGGCCTGGGTAAGACTACGCTGGCCGGCATCATCGCCCACGAGATGGGAGTCCACATGAAAGTGACCACGGGACCGGCGATTGAACGGCCGGGAGACATGGCCGCCATCTTGAATAGCTTAGGCCCTGGCGACGTTCTATTTATCGATGAGATCCACCGTCTCAACCGGCAGGTAGAGGAGATCCTGTATCCTGCTATGGAAGATTTTGCCATCGACATCATGATCGGAAAGGGACCTGCGGCCAAGTCAATCCGCCTGGATTTGCCGCGTTTTACCCTGGTGGGGGCTACTACACGGGCGGGCTTGCTCTCCGCTCCGCTGCGGGATCGATTCGGCATGATCCACCACATGGAGTATTACACGGAGCAGGAGCTGGTCCGGATTGTGAAGCAGTCCGCGAGACAGCTGGAAGTGGAGATCGATGATGAGGGAGCGGGGGAGATTGCCAGGCGATCCCGCGGAACCCCCAGGCTGGCCAATCGAATGTTGAAACGGGTGCGGGATTTCGCGCAAGTTCAATTTGACGGAAATATTACCCTTGCGATCGCACTGCACGCGCTAAACGCGCTGAAGGTGGATCCCAATGGGCTCGATACGGTGGATCGAAAAATGCTGTTGGCCATGATCGATATGTTTGACGGCGGGCCGGTGGGCTTGGAGACCCTGGCGGCGACCATAGGGGAGGATCCGGGGACCATCGAGGATGTATGTGAGCCGTACTTGATGCAGCAAGGGTTTATTCAGCGGACCCCGAGGGGAAGGATTGTCACCAGCGCATGTCTTCGATATTTTCATCGGGAATTGCCCGGCAGCGCTGGACAAATATCACTATAATTGTAGAGATGCCGTTGTGGCAGGAACAGGAGGCGCAGCATGGGGGAAAAGCGTAGAATCGAGGTCAATATTGGCGGGTATATGTACAAGTTGATGGGAGAAGAATCGGAGGAGCATATGCAGCAGGTGGCGATGTACATCGATGAGAAGATCCGGCAGATTCAAAAGATGACGTCCGCTCAGAGCCTTAGCCGGGACTATGTGGCAGTGTTGGCCTCCATCAACGTCGCCGATGATTTTTTGAAACTCCTGGAGCACGTCCAGGTTCAGCAGGAGCGGATGGAAGAGCTAACGCAAAAATCCAAGGAGCTGGAAGACAAGCTAGATGAATATCAGGATGAACTGATGAGCTTGGAACAAGAAAATTTGAATTACCGTGAATTGGTGGAGGAGCTTCAGTTAGAAATTCTGCGCTTCAAGGAACAAGGAAAAAATGAATAATAGAGAGAGGTTGCCAGAACTGCTCTCCCCGGCGGGGGATATGGATTGTTTAAAGGCGGCTGTGGGTGCAGGCTGCGACGCAGTGTATCTCGGGGGCAGCCAATTTAACGCCCGGCAGGGCGCGGGCAATTTTTCAACTGGGGAGATGGAAGCGGCAGTTCGATACTGCACCCTTCGAGGGGTCAGGACGTATTTGACCCTCAATACGCTGATTAAAGAAAGAGAATGGGAGCGGTTGGAGGCCTTTGCCGCGGAAATCGCGGGTATGGGATTCTCCGGCGTTATCCTTCAGGATATAGGAGTGGCTGCGTACCTGCGGCGCCGTTTTCCGATGCTAGAACTCCATGCCAGTACCCAGATGAGCGTTCACGATCAGGCCGGCGTGGAGTTTTTGAGTACCCAGGGATTCCAGCGCGTCGTGCTCGCCAGGGAGATGTCGCTGGATGAAATTTGTGTTCTGCGGGCACAGACGAGCACGGAGCTAGAAGTCTTTATCCACGGAGCGCTCTGCTACTGTTATTCGGGCCGATGTCTCATGAGCTCCCTGATCGGAGGGCGGAGTGGAAATCGAGGCCGATGTGCGCAGCCCTGCCGCTTGCCATACGGATATGTGGACGCCCGGAGGAATGGAATCCAAGAGCCTGCCTACCGCTTGAATTTAAAAGACATGTGCTCGCTGGATTTTGTAGGAGATCTTGTGGCGAGCGGCGTTCACTCTCTAAAGATTGAGGGCAGGCTCAAGGGCCCCGCCTATGTTGCCGGTGTTACGGAGCTATACCGCAGGGCGCTGGATTACTATGGAGAGAACCGCAGACCGTATCCCGTTACGGCCGGGGATCGGGAGCGATTGCAGCAGCTCTACAACCGCGGCGGATTTTCAAAGGGGTATTATTTCGGAAAAAAAGGAATGGTTGATCTGGAGAATCCAAAACATAGCGGGCTCCTTGCCGGGACAGTGACGAGAGTGAGAGATCGGGAGGGCCTGTGCCAGATTGAGCCACTACAACCGCTGCACCCGGGGGATGTCATTGAGGTCCGGACGAAAAAGCCGCCCTATCCATCCTACCAATTGAGACCTGAGAACGTATCAGAGAGGGGAACGTGCTGCATCCCCC
The DNA here is from genome assembly GCA_019423265.1 of Clostridiales bacterium. Next base: position 7,441 of record JAHZBS010000069.1, on the reverse strand, counting down.
TAAAAGCCGGGATTGAGAGGGGGCAGCAAGTCTTTCGCCTGACGGATGCCCAGCTGATCCAGGAGCTGCGGGAGAAACAACCTTCCCGGCGCCTGGGAGTGTCCATGAGAGCGGTTCTCAAGGAGGGCACCCCCATGGAGCTGTGGGTGGCCCAGGGAGATCGCGCCGTAACCGTATGGGGAGCGGTGCCAGCCAAGGCGGAGAGACAGCCGATTACGGAGGATGACGTCCGCCGGTCTCTATCGAAACTCGGCGATACGCCTTTCAGCCTTGACGAGATGGCGGTCGAGATGGAGACAGAGATATTTGTGCCGGTGTCCTCCTTGAATCGACTGCGCAGAGACGCCATTGAGAAGCTGGAGAGCCTCATCACGGCGCATGGGACTCCCGCTGTGGAGTCAGCAGTCAAACCAGCCGCCGTCAGGACAAGTCCGGAGGGGCAGCCCCCCTTTCTTGAACTGGAAATCTCCAGTATCGAACAATTTTGCGCGATTCCCGCTGAATGTGTTCCGTGGATTCGAAGGATCTTTCCGAGGATGGAGCGCATCAGGCCGGAGGATGCGGAGCCGATGGTAGCATGGGGGCAGACAAATCAAGTGGAGATCTGTCCGGTTCTTCCGGCTGTCAGCCAAGAGAGAAACCGGGATGCAATGTTGGCCATGCTCCGAAGGTGGGGGGAGGCCGGCGTGCAAGGCTATGGAGCCTGCCATATTGGACAGGTTAAGCTGATTCTTGATATGGATCAACCGCTGCATCTAAATTCAGGATTTGGGATCATGAATCGAGAACATGCTGGTTTTTGGCAGAGGCAGGGAGCCGCATCCTTTCTTCTGTCTCCGGAACTGAATGTGCGGGAACTGCGGGAGTTGGGGGGGCCGGAAGGGGCGTCGGCCCTTGTGTATGGCCATATTCCAATCATGGTAACAGAACAGTGCCCTGCAAGGGATGCGGCGGGATGCAGGACGGCTCCGGGGGTGGGATCCGTCTCAGCATACCTCAGAGACAGGAAAGGGGCGCAGCTTCCGGTAGAGCGGCACTGTCAATTTTGCTATAGCACCATCTATAGCAGCGATCCCATTTGGCTTGGCGATAAGCCGGAGGCGCTGCGGCATCTGCCGGTGGATGGACTTCGAATGTTTTTCTTAGAGGAGGCGCCGGGGGAAGTGAGCAGAACGCTCACGGCATATGTGTACGCGCTGGAGGGAAAAGCCGCCCACAGTGGGCCATCTTCCTATACGCGCGGCCATTTCTTCAGGGGGGTGGAGTAGTTGTTCAATCTCTGCATCAGTATTTCTCGTTTTATTTATATCATTCTTATGGGGATTTTTATCATCTGCGGATACTACCTGTACTGGCGCCGTCCGTCAGAGCGAACCAGCAGAGAGGTCTGCAATTATCAGACGGCCGCCATCGTTCTATTCAATCTGCTATCCTTTGTGATCCTATTTTTTCACGAATTGCAGGCCAATGACTGGCAATTGGGGGAGCCGATCTGGAACTTTTTGACGAAGATGGCGATGGCGGCGGGATTTATGCTGGGGATGCATATTCTCTCCACAACCCTTCACCGGGGGACGAGCCGGCTCCTCTGGAACTGCGTTTTCATGTTGCTCAGCGTCAGTTTTGTCGTCCTGTGGAGATTAAAAGCGTCCACCGCGATTGCGCAGATCTACTGGATGGGAATCTGTTTTCTTGTGGTCAATGTCGTATTGTTGATCATGCGGCGGGACTGGGTATTTCGGATCAGTAAGTGGATCTTTGCGGCTGGATGTCTGGGGCTGATCGTGCTGCCTTTCATTTTTCCCAATAAACAGGGCGGCTCTCTCAATTGGGTACAGATAAAATCCTTTGGGTTCCAGCCATCTGAATTTGTCAAGATCACGCTTGTTTTTTTCTTGGCTAAAGTCTATGGACGCCAGTATAAATTTCGGTCTCTGGTAGAGGCCACCGGCATGGTGGGGATACTGGCGCTTGTGTTGCTCGTTCAAAATGACTTGGGAACGACGCTCATATTCTGTGTCCTGTTTTTACTCTTGACCTACGATTACACCCAAAAGACTTTTGTTCTCATAGGGGGAGTGCTGGGGGCTTGCCTTGCAGCGCTGGTCGCCTATAAATTATTTGGCCATGTGAGAACTCGGGTCTCGGCCTGGCTGAATCCGTGGTCGGATTTTGAGGGCGGCGGCTATCAGATCGCCCATTCGCTCTTCGCCATTGTGAACGGCGGTTGGATCGGCACAGGTCTGTTTCAGGGGCTGCCCACGTATATACCCCATGTCCGCACAGACATGATTTTCGCCGCCATCGTGGAAGAATTCGGCGCCATATTTGCCATCATGCTGGTCATGATATACATGCTAATTTTTCTCTTTATCATGGACACGGCGAAACGAGAAAAAGATCTGGTGCGCAGGGGAGTCGCCATGGGATTTGGCATTCTCTATATGCTGCAATCATTTGTCATCATCGGCGGCGTGATCAAACTTATACCGCTGACAGGCGTTACGCTGCCCTTTGTCAGCTATGGAGGAAGCTCGCTGCTGTCAAGTTTTCTGATACTGGGCGTTTTGCAATCCATGATTCGCAGCCATTATATGGAAAGAAAGGAGGAGCCATCCGGTGGGAAAGGACAACAGAGCCAAAAACAGGCCGTCAGAGCAAAAGAGCGAAAAGGGGAAAGAGATGACGCGATTCAAGATCCCTACGATTTCGACGGACCTTACTAAGCGAATGGAAGGTCATACCTTTCGCGTCATCAAGGGGATCTTTTTGTTCCTCAGCATTCTTTTAATTGTATGGATTGGAAAATTAATCGTGTTTGATTCCAATACGATCAGCGTCAATGCCTATAACCCTCGATTAGCTAAACTGGAGGAGGGATACATTCGCGGTTCAATCCTGGATGCCGGCGGGAACGTTCTGGCGTATACACAGGTAAACGAGGCGGGAGAGAAGACTCGCGTATATCCCTACGGAAAAGTTTTCGCCCATGTCACCGGATATTCCGCGAAGACAAAAACAGGGCTGGAGCTTGCGATGAATACAGAACTGTTGTCAGCTTCCAGCTGGCTGGACACCTTGCGGAGCTCGGTGCGGGATACGCCGGTACAGGGCTGTGATGTGGTGACGACCTTGCAGGCGGAGCTTCAGGAGAAAGCATATGCCCTTTTAGGGGATCACAGCGGAGCTGTAGTCGTCAGCGAACCATCCACAGGAAAAATCTTAGCGCTCGTGTCCACGCCAGCCTATGATCCGAACACAGTGTTCAGTCAATGGGAGGAAATCTCCCAAGATGAGTCAGCGCCACTCTTTCCAAGGGCAACCCAAGGAAAATATGCGCCGGGCTCAACCTTTAAGATTATAACCAGTCTAGCTCTGTATCGAACGGATTCATCGTGGCAGGACTATCGATATACCTGTGAAGGGGAAACGGTGCTGGGGAATACGACCCTTCCCTGTTTCGACCATAAGGTTCACGGGGAGGAATCAATCGCGGACGCCTTCGCAAATTCCTGCAATACGTTTTATGCCAACCTGGGGCTTCATATTGGAGCCAAATCCTTGCGATCCTGTGCGGACAGTTTACTGTTTAATTCCGATATCGAGTTTATTTTGCCTATCGCGCGTTCCTCCTTTCCCCTGTCGGAGGACGATACGGTGGAGATGGTAGGGGAAACCTCCATCGGGCAAGGGAAAACCATGGTTTCGCCGTTTCATATGAATCTCATTACAAATGCGATTGCCAATGAGGGAATGCTCTATGAGCCTTACATGGTGGATCGGGTGGTGACGAAAGAGGGAAATCAGATATCAAAAAATCTGCCCAAACTCTATGGGGCGCTGCTGGAACCGCAGGAGGCGGCGTATCTGGAAGAGATGATGGCGGGAGTCATAGCGAGGGGAACGGCCACATCCCTGCAGAATTCATACTGTCAGGTGTACGGAAAGACGGGAACCGCCCAGGTGGGGGAAGGCGAGGAAGCACATTCCTGGTTTACCGGCTATACGAAAACCAATGGTTCAGTGGATATCGCCGTCACCGTTGTGGTGGAGCACGGAGCGGAGTCGAAGCGGGCTGTGCCGCTGGTCAAGGAACTTTTAGAGTACTATTACAGCCGGTAATCTCCGCTTATAATAGAACGGATTCCTCACTGTAAAATCCATTCCCCCAAATATTAAGTTATGATTACAATTATGAAATGGAGACTTTGAAAACCGCGTAAATAGACGGGAAAAAGGCTGTCGAAGTCAGGCAGTATCTTACAAAAATATGACGAAAAATGTCATGATTATATTGACGAAGGCAGAAAAACGTGGTAACGTAATACTGTACGTTTTATCATAACGTGCCCTTTTACAGACGAGGAGGTGAGAAGTTGTTAAAAGGATTAGTAAGACAAGGTGTTACATTTTTACTAGCATTCACCTTATTGGCGAGCTCTTTTCAGAGTGTGCTGGCTGCGGAGGCAGCGAGCGATGAGGGCGGCGTCAACGGGACACAGGAGGAATCCTCTGAGATCTCCGCTGTGGACGAATCCAGTATGGTGAATGGACATGACAGTACAGAAACACAGACAGAGAACAATGACAGCACAAATGAAGATTCCTCCAATGGCGATTCTGACATTTCCGTCAATGAATCCGACGCAGTTTCCGATGAATCCAGCACCCCAGAGGGAAATGAGGAGAGCCGTCAGAATGAGGACAGCATTCCGGAAAAGTCGCCATCGGTCACCGATGAGAGCTCGACCGGAGATTTGACAGATGTTCAGTCCGATGAGGCACTGGTCGATAGGGCATACGGCGTAGCGGAGGTGCTCTTTGAGCCGGCCAGCCAGAATCTATTGACAGTGGCAAGCATGTCGCTCTTTAGCATTGCTGAGAATTCGGACAGTTCCAGAATGGGACTTCGAGATGGGATCTCATTCCGAAAGCTGATCACGGATGAGAATAAGTATCCGGATCAGAATAATGTTCAGTACTTAGTCATTCATGACACAGGCAATACCAATAAGGGTGCCACGGCGATCAATCATTATTACTATTTTTTGAACAATGTCGGCCGAAGCGCCCACTACTTTGTCGATGACCATGAGGTGATTCAGATCATTGAGGACAAAGACGGAGCATGGCACTGTGGAGATGGAAAGGGACAGTATGGGATTACCAATACGAATTCTCTGTCCATTGAGACATGTGTGAACTCGGATGGGAATTATGAAGAAGCGATTCAGAACACCATCGATCTTGCCGCCTACTTAATGTATACCTATAATCTTCCCATGGATCGTCTGGTTCGCCATTATGACGCCAGCAGGAAGAATTGCCCGGCCCAGATGAATCAAGATGGGCAGTGGACAGACTGGTACAATTTTAAGGCGGCGGTGGCCGCTAAGCTGAAGACCTACGGACCGTCCAGCTCGGATCCGGGCGAGGAGGAACCGGAGGAGCCGTCGGAGGAGGCGCCAGGTCGCCGGTACACATCAATTTTGGGCGAATCTGAGGTCAGCGCTTCGGAGCTTATCGACGCCATCGTCAAGGTCAACCCGGATTTTAATCCGGAGATTGCCGAGGCCTATATTGAGATTGGAGCCAAGTATGGCGTTCGCGGAGACATTGCGATCTGCCAGGCCATCTTGGAGACAGGATGGTTCAAGTATGGCGGGCAGGTACCGGCGAGCAGCAATAACTTCTGTGGATTGAAGACAAGCAAGACGCAGACAGAGACAGAAGAATTCGCCGTATTTGCAACCCCTCAGGAGGGGGTGGAAGCCCATATTCAGCATCTGTACGCCTATGCGACTACAAAAGATCTCCCAGAGGGAACGACCTTGGTGGATCCCAGATTCCAGTTGGTCAACCGGGGATGCGCCACGTCATGGGAAGATCTGTCAGGGCGCTGGGCGGTTCCGGGCTATAGCGTGGAAACCTATGCCAACATGGATGAGGCGAGAGAGTACCGCGACTCCTATGGGGATAAGATCGTCAAGCTGTATGAAAAGTCCATGAATGGCGTGGTGGACGGAGAGACAACGGACACGCCGGGACAGCGGCCGATTTTGCAGCAGGGTTCTCTTGGAATCTATGTTAAAGAGTTACAGACGCTGCTGAATCAGTGGGGATATACCTGTGACGTAGATGGAAGCTTCGGACCTGCAACCCTTAAGAATGTGAAGGCGTTTCAGACGGATCACGGACTGAGTGTGACAGGCGTGGTGGATGCGGCCACTTGGAATAAGCTGCTGGAGACACCGGAACAACCCACGGAACCGGAACAACCTGCGGAGCCAGAACAGCCCGTGGAACCGGAGCAACCTGCGGAGCCAGAACAGCCCGTGGAACCGGAGCAACCTTCGACGTCGAATCCCCCCGATGTATCGGGAAAACCGGTATTGACCAAGGGAAAGACAGGCAGTGCGGTCCGGGAGCTTCAGACGCTGCTGAACCAAAAGGGATTTGCCTGCGATGTGGATGGAAGCTTTGGACCTGCGACCCTGGCGACAGTGAAGGCCTTTCAGGCTGCCAATGGGCTGGCCGTCGATGGAAGCGTAGGTCCCGCCACATGGACCGCTCTTCTGAGTGGTTCGAATGGCTCTAGCACGACGACACCCACAACACCTACAACGCCGGAGCAGCCTTCGACGTCGAATCCCCCCGATGTATCGGGAAAACCGGTGCTGAGGAAGGGAAAGACGGGTAGTGCGGTTCGTGAGCTTCAGACGCTGCTGAACCAGAAGGGATTTGCCTGCGATGTGGATGGAAGCTTTGGACCTGCGACCCTAGCGGCAGTGAAGGCCTTTCAGGCTGCCAATGGGCTGGCCGTCGATGGAAGCGTAGGGCCCGCCACATGGACCGCTCTTCTAAGCGGATCCAGCAGTTCCGGCACAACAACGACTCCTTCTACGACGACCTCAAGTTCCAGCGCATCGTCAAAACCGGTGCTGAGAAAGGGGAAGACGGGAAGCGCGGTCCGTGAGTTACAAACGATTTTGAGAAACAAAGGATATAACATCAGCGTCGATGGGAGCTTCGGCCCCGCGACACTGGCGGCGGTCAAGGCATTTCAGGCCGCCAATGGACTTGTCGTTGACGGCAGCGTAGGCCCTGCAACGTGGGCGGCGCTGTTGGCTTAAAAAATCAATCTATCGAGACCGGAAGATTATCGTGATCGTCCCAGCCCTCTACACTCCAATCAATCCAGCATACCGGTTAAGATAAAAATGCGTTAGAATCGAGATGACCCGCAACGGCGGGTCATCTTTTTATCCTACAGCCCCCTAATTAAAGTTGACTGGTTCGGCTAAACGGAAATTTTAGCTTTTTCTAAAACACTTGAATTAATATCCAAAAAGCGTTATACTATACAGTATCGATTTGAGTGATGACCGGTTTTGAGACCGATAAAACACAAAAGGCAATCTGCCCCGGTTAGGAGGAACCG
>JAHZBS010000068.1:6263-11454 GCA_019423265.1 Clostridiales bacterium | reverse complement strand
CCGGCTAAACGAAATCGCAAGCAGCAGCGGGAGTATGACCGTTACTTGTATCGGCGTCGTCATTTGGTGGAAAATGCTTTTTTGCACCTGAAACGCTGGCGAGGCGTTGCTACTCGATATGCCAAAACTACAACATCTTTTCTGGCTGCAGTGCAAATTCGTTGCATTGCTATTTGTTGTGCTGTTTTGGCTTGATCTTGTGTAGACACTATTTAGAGGGTGAAAAAATCCTCGGCGTGGAAACTCACTCGCTCAGTAAAATCGACTCGTGGAAAAGAGCCGTGTCCGTAGTTCGGCGCAGGACCGCAGACAGTGGCTTTCCGTATAAGCTGCTATCTTTTGCCGGATTGGAACCTGGATATTTTCAATCCGGCATTTCGGAAAGCACCGGCAAAATGGTAAAGCACAGGGCTTCCCATTTGCGCTATGCCATTATGAACTGTGCACAGACAGTGATCAACAACGAGCCGACTTTTGCGGCCTACTGCGCCAAGAAACGCGTCGAGGGCAAGGAGCACCGTGTCACTTTTACCCATGTTGCAAAAAAGCTTTTGAGGTTTATTTATACGCTCCAGACGAAAGCTCTGTCCTATAACCCGGATCTCGTTCGCTGAGCTATGGCCAATTTGTTTTTGAAGTCCTCGGAAGAGGGCTTGGTTTTGCGCGCCCCTTTTTCCTGATGAAATTTTTTCACTTTCCTCTTGACTTCGTATAGTTGGTCACCTCCAAAGTAGATTTTGGTTATTTAACCTGTCTACTTTAGAGGTATCATATCATCAGTAGCCTGCGGTGCTTTTTCATTGAACGCCGTCATAACCAGTCTGGCCATTTTTAGTTTTTTGAAAGGCCCATTTCGTCACGCACCTGCGCAAAACAGCGCACAGCGAATTCCAGATCCTCTTGAGTATGTGCGGCGGAAACCTGCGTTCGAATACGTGCCTTTCCCTGTGGGACCACTGGATAGCAGAAACCAACTACATATACGCCTTTTTCCAGCATACGAGAGGCAAATTCTTGAGCGGTTTTTGCGTCGTACAACATCACGGGAACAATGGGATGCGTGCCGGGAGGAACGTCAAACCCTGCATCCTTGAGTGCACAGCGGAAATAGCTTGTATTTGCCTGCAACTTGTCCCGAAGTTCTGTCGAAGAGGACAGGATTTCAAATGTTTTTATTGCGGCCGCACAGATAGAAGGTGCCAGAGTGTTGGAAAACAGATATGGGCGTGAGCGTTGACGCAGAAGCTCCACAATTTCCCGCCGCGCTGCAGTATAGCCGCCTGACGCGCCGCCCAGAGCCTTGCCCAGCGTACCGGTAATGATATCTACACGGCCCATGACATCACAATACTCCGGTGTGCCGCGCCCGGTTTCGCCTACAAAACCCACTGCATGACTGTCGTCCACCATAACCAGCGCGGCATATTCATCGGCCAAATCACAAATGGATTTCAGGTCCGCAATATAACCGTCCATGGAGAAAACGCCATCGGTCGCAATCAGCTTGATACGGCTACCGGCTTGCTTAGCCTCCTCCAGACAGGCTCGTAGTTCCGACATATCGTTGTTGTGGTAACGGTAACGTTTGGCCTTACACAGACGTACACCGTCGATGATGCTGGCGTGGTTCAGTTCATCGGAAATTACTGCATCGTCCGGACCTAGCAACGCTTCAAACAGGCCGCCGTTAGCGTCAAAACACGAGGAATACAGAATGCAGTCTTCCATGCATAGAAATGAAGCAATGCTTTCCTCCAGCTTTTTGTGTTGTGACTGAGTGCCGCAGATGAAGCGTACAGACGAGAGTCCGTAGCCCCATTGATCATAGCTAGCCTTTGCAGCTGCGATGAGACGCAGATCATCTGCAAGACCCAGATAGTTGTTGGCACATAAATTTAACACGTCTTGAGTCTTGGTCGTGGCGATGTGTACTCTCTGAGGTGTGGTAATCAGCCGTTCGTCCTTGTAGGTGCCGGCTGCGCGAATGGTGTCCAGTTCGGCGCGGTAATATTCCAGTGCTCGCTTCAACGCTTACCCCTCCTGCTGTTTTGTCCAGTTTAAAATAACCTTACCCGCTCGGCCGCTGTTCATGGCAGCGAATCCTGCTTCGAACTCTGTGTAGTGTAGTCGATGTGTAATAATCGGTGTCAAATCCAGACCACCCTCTACCATAGTCATCATTTTATACCAGGTTTCATACATGCGTCTGCCATAAATACCCTGAATGCATAGTCCCTTGAAGATGATTTGATTCCAATCCACGGCTTCACTTGGTTGTTGGATACCAAGCAGCGCCACTCGTCCGCCATTACGCATGTTGTGAATCATACTGTTCAATGCTGTGGGGCTGCCGCTCATTTCCATACCGACATCAAAGCCTTCTACAATATGACGTTCGGTGAAAATATCCTCCAGCCGCTCACGAGATACATTTACTGTACGAGTAGCGCCCATTGCACGGCATAGTTCAAGTCTGTAGTCGTTCACATCTGTGACAACTACGCTTCTGGCACCATTTTTTCGAGCAATGGCTGCGGCCATCATTCCAATTGGACCTGCCCCTGTAATAAGTACATCTTCACCTACTACATCAAACATCAGTGCAGTGTGAGCTGCGTTGCCGAAGGCATCAAAAAAAGAAACTACATCTTCATCAATGCCATTGTTGATAGGAATGACGTTACTCTCTGGAATAACAAGGTACTCGGCAAAGGCTCCATCGCGGTTCACGCCCACACCCTTTGTATGCTTACACCATTGCCCGTTCCCGGCCCGACAGTTGCGGCAATGGCCGCATACGATATGCCCTTCGCCGGATACGACTTGTCCGATTCTATAATCTTTTACACCGAGACCGAGTGCGTCGATTTCACCGACATATTCATGGCCGATGATCACTGGCGGCTGAATGTTTTCCTGACTCCAGGCATCCCAATTATAAATATGTACATCCGTGCCACAGATTGAGGTTTTATGGATTTTGATCCGCACTTCGCCTAGGCCTGGCTCGGGAATCGGCATCTTCTTTAATGTCAGTCCTTTTGAGGCACCCTCTTTCACAAGTGCATCCATCATGCGCCGTGCCATATTCACCATTCCTTTCCTGACATCTAACAAATTTCAAGCACCGCAGTTGTAACACCGGGCCTTAGAAGAATACGGTTCTTTTGCATCCGCTCCACAAATTCCAGGCCCGAAGTAATGTTCTCAGGCGCCAGTGTGTCTTTGCAACGCCAGACAATTTCCACCGGAGCAACAGTAGGAGTGGAAAAGAGCACGGTAAGACGCTTACCGTCCCACTCCACGCTGCATGTGCCGCCTGAATAACCGAGTCTCTGGGCGGAAAATCCCTTTTCAAACCACGATTTTGGTACTGCTGTCAGCAGCTGCAGACGGCATTCGGCGACGGTTTCATAGGCGAACATCCATGCAGTCAACAGATCGGTGGTTAACAGCACCGGAACACAGTCGGGGGCGACCATCGCACCGTCTGTGGTCACCTGTTCATAATAACACATCAAATCCGGATGACCATGGTGCGCGGTGTGGGCGTATAGCAGCAATAGATATTTTTCAATACGTCCGCTTTCCAACAGATAACGTGCATAGTGAGCCACGGGCCAGTCATCCAACCAACCGTAAAAGCGTGTCATACCCATGTACTCGCCGCCGAGAGCTTCGCGCATACGTACCAGCGCTTCAGACTGCGTTGGATCCAACAACATAGCACTTAGAGCTTCTGGATAATACCGGTAGTTAGCATAGGTGTTTTCGGTCAAATCCTGCTCACTACCCTGACTATGCCGTTCATGGCTGGGCACCAGATATCGACGTAATTCTTCCTCTGTAACGGGAACAAAAGTATCTTCGCAGGTGCTCAGTGTCAGAGGCTTTGCAGTGTAACCAAATCGGAAAGGCACCAGTGGACCGTAATCCGATGGTTCAGCATATTGGTCGGACAGAGCGCGAATATTTTCCAACAGAGTAGAAGACATGTCTGCAAAGAGGGAAGATTCTGCTTTGTGGCCGCCAATTTCCAGAAGACGTACAAGAGCTTGCAGACCACGGATACCCCACAAATTGTTATTCAAATATACATGTACGCGGGTATTGGTATCGGCTTCTGCACACATACGGATCAGCACACGTCCGCCGAATTCTGGACAGGGAACACAGTTTTCCAGCAGCACGTTTCCCATACTGATAAACTGAAGATAATATTCTTCGGGCCAATTTCCACATCCGAGCAACGAACTGTAACGTTCAATAACAAACAGGAGCTGGCCGTATTCTTCTGCACTGGCACCAAATAACTCATGTTCACCCTGACGATATACAAACCGACCGTTATCATTAAGCACATAAGTCAGAAGATGTTGCAAAATTCGCCTGCCCCACATGTGATGACCCAACAGGCAACAGGCCTCTAATGCCCAGATGTAGTTCGGTGGGAAATTGTCATGCAACTCGGCTCCGTACCACATATGGCCGTAGTGTGCGTGGTCGCCTGTAAATGTGGTTGCGCATGCCATCAATGTGCCGTATACAGCATTCTGCAGTTCCTTTTCAGGGATTTTAAATTGCGCACCTGTTGTTTCAAAGCGACACCACCAAGCAACAGTATCCGCCAAAGCAGTGAGAAATGTTCCTTCTTCAATCTGTCGGCTGGTACGGCGGGATAACGCCGCAATCTGGTAGCGTACAGAACACTCTTGGGGAGCACGTTTCTTATAACGCTTTACCCGAATCCACACAATGGGATCGCGGTCCGGGTCACCAGGTTCAACAAAATACATCAGTTCCAGTACGTCGTTTTCATCGCTGTGAACTGAAAATAGTACTGGATAATGGCCGCCCAGTAAAAATTGCCGCGGCGCCTGCTCCCCAAGCACACCATCCTCCAATACGGGAGAAAATAGAGGGTTCGGCTGGCGCATACCGCCGCTGCTCTGAGGAAATATTTGTCCCTGCCTATCCACAAGAACGCCGCCCCAGCTTGCCGCGCCACTTAAAAAGCAGTAGGCCTGCCGGGTAATGGGGGGCAACAGGCGGCGTACTGTTTCATAATCCGGTTCCCCCTGGGAGAGCACTTGCTCTCCCAAGACATCTCTCCCATGGCGAAGAAGTTCTTCAGGGCGCAACCCATTCCACAGAGTGTGTGATTCCTCTTCACACAGTTGGTCCAAAGTAT
>JAHZBS010000068.1:3521-6253 GCA_019423265.1 Clostridiales bacterium | reverse complement strand
TCCATTTTGCCCTTCGAATCGCATGAACCAAGCTCCATTTTCATACGATTCTACCAGTATGCCGCCGGTACGGACGCAACGCATAGTTTCAAAAATCATGTTAGTCATCCTTTCAATCCGGAAGTGGCGATGCCCTTCACAAAATATTTCTGAGCGAAAATATAGACAATCAATAGCGGAATAATAGATACCACTGCACCACACATCATCAGAGTCCAAGTAGTTGTAGTTGGAGATTCCAGAAGCGCCATGCCGACAGTGATTGTGCGTTTTGCATTGTCATTCAGATAAATGACAGGTCGCAGAAGATCGTTCCAGTCGTCCATAAAAGTAAAAATCGCCAATGTGGCCAGCGTAGGCTTGGCCAGAGGCAGACAAATCTGCCAATACACGCGGAAAGTTCCGCATCCGTCCATGCGAGCGGCTTCCTCCAGCTCTTTGGGGATGGTCATAAAGTATTGCCGCAGTAAAAATACGCCAAACGCCCGTGCAAGAAAATCTGGCAGATAAAGCGCCAAATGAGTATTCATCAGACCCAGTCTGGAAAAAATGAGAAATTGAGGAATCAAGGTTACTTGGCTGGGAATCATCATTGTGGACATCAGCAAAGCAAACAAGATGTTTTTCCCCGGGAATTCCATACGCGCGAACACGTATGCCGCCATAGAGCAGCTCAATAGAGCGCCGGCTACGCCCAGAATCGAGACTTTCAAGCTGTTCAAGGTATATGTTGTAAAATCGAACCGGCTCATTAATTCGGCATAGTTTTCCCAGTGCAGTACAGCGGGAAAGAATTCTGGCGGCATGTGCATCACATCGCCTTCGGTTTTCAAAGACGTAATCACCACCCAGTACAAAGGAAGGAGAAAGAACAGGGCGATTAAAATCAAAGAGACATAGAGAAAAAAAGTGTTAATGCGTTTTTTTGTTTTTATGCTGTTCATGTGTGTTCGCCTCCCTTAATTGTAATAGACCCATTTTTTCTGGAGTTTGAATTGAACCAGAGAGAACACCATAACAATCAGGAACAAGATAGTACCCGCCGCGCTGGCATAACCCATTTGCCCGTTGGCAAAAGCGTTCTGATAGATATAGAAACTCAAGGTCAACCCGGAGTAGGCAGGGCCGCCATCCTTAGAAATAATCATAATTTGATCAAAGACTTGGAACCCATAGATTACCACCATGATTAAAACATAAAAGATAGTAGGTGAAACAAGCGGAAGTGTAACGTGTAAGGTACGTTTCCAATAGCCAGCGCCATCCAGCAGGGCAGACTCATACAGTTCAGAGGGAATACCTTGCAACCCGCCCAGCATAATCGTCATGTAATAACCCAAGTGGCGCCACAGATAAATGAAAGCGAATACAGGAAGTGTAAGCGCCGGTCTGCTGAGCCACTGAGGCCCCTCAATTCCAATAAGCCCTAACAAATAGTTGACAATACCAAAGTTGCCGTTCAGAAGAAACATCCAAATTAGGGAAACAGCCGTCATGGAGGCGATGACCGGCCAAAAAATTACGGCACGAAAAAATGCGCTGCCGCGAACTTTACAATCCAGCAAAAGTGCAAACAGAAACGAGACAATGACTGTAGGTATTGTAGTCAGAACAACATAATAAAGACTGTTCAGAAGAATTTTCGGTAAAAGAGGCTGTGAGAACAGCTTGATATAATTTTTCAGACCGACGAATTTTGGGGGCCAAGCGATAGAATAATCCGTAAAGCTTAAGATAACAGCGCCTAAAATCGCACCGATTGATACGATGACGAACCCAATCAGCATCGGGGCGAGCATCAAATACGCTTTTGCACACTCCCGGCGTTGGTAAACCGTCATTTTTCGTTTTTGTTTCTTTGTCTTTTCCATATTATTAGTTCCCTCCACAAAAAATTGGCGGCCGCGCGCTGTGAGCGCAAAAGGGCTTATTGGGAAATCAACGTAAAAGTCCACGGCCCTTAGAAAAATCGGCCCGCTTCCCAGCCGGGAAGCGGGCCGCGAACAAGGTATGTCTTGTGGGGGACATACCTGGCAGAACGCCGTGCCCGTCAGGCGGCGTTGTATTCGTCCAGGATGGCTTGAATCCCTTTCTTGGCATTGGCAGTTGCGTCTTCTACGCTCAAGTCGCCAGTGTAAGCGCCGTGCAGTTCGTTGCCAACAACACCCAGCCACTGATTCCAGTTGCCTCGGAAGACAAAGGGGCTGGCATCTTCCAGTTCATCAATGAGAACCTGTAGGTTACAGGGAACCTTGTCGCTTTTGAGAAAACTGTCACTCAAAGATGCAGGGATGTAAACAGGAATACGGGTGCTGGTCAGATTGGCATTGGTCTGTCCATCCTTGCTGACAAGGAATTTGATGAAGTTCCAAGCCGTCTCAGGATCTTCACAGCTCTTAGTAATACAGATGCTGTCAGACCAAGCGCGCGGAGTTCTGCCAGCCGGGCCGGATGGAATGGGGGCAATGTCCCAATTCAGATTGCTTGCCGTAGCCATGGTTTCCAGAGACCAGCAGCCATCCACCGTTGTAGCCACGAGTCCAGTGGAGAAGTTGATGATGCCGGAAGAATCCTCGGAAATGGGGGCCATGCACTTGTCATCCAAAATCATGCCACGCAGATAATTGATGGCATCTACTGCGCCCTGCTGATCAATAAGACATTCTTTCAAATCGTCGCTGACAATAGCGCCGCCATAGGAATAGACCAGAGAATCGAATGCGGTTTCATCG
>JAHZBS010000068.1:0-3511 GCA_019423265.1 Clostridiales bacterium | reverse complement strand
CCGTCATAGAGAAGCCATACTGGTTTTTGGACGCATCGGTAAGCTGAATGGCAACGTCACGAAGAGTGTCCCAAGTCCAAGTTTCGTCAGGATAAGGCACACCAGCCTCGTCGAACATATCTTTGTTATAGAACAGGCAGTTCTCTACTACGTTCCAAGGCATACCATACTCGTGACCGTCGGCCAGACGGGTAGTTTTCATAGCGAATTCATAGTATTCACTACGGTCCAAATCGCGGTCAATGTAGTCTTTCAAATCAATGACAACACCAGCTTTTGCATACTGCTCAATATACGCGACACTCATGACCATAAGATCCGGCAGACTGTTGGATACAGTGGCAGCCTGTACTTTTTGCCAGTAGTCCGACCAAGGCATAATGGTCAAATTGACTTTTACACCAGGATTTGCCGCTTCGAAATCGGCAATCAGATTCTCGTTCCAGGCTTGCTCCATATCGCTCTGCCAGTACCAAAGCTCCAAAGTCTTTTCTTCGACGGCCGGTGCGGTCGGCGCACTGGAAGAGCCCCTAGCAGCAGAAGTTGCCGTGCTGGATGTGCCACCACCGCAGGCAGTCAGAAGACTCAGCGCCATTACAGCAACGAGTACAAACGAAAGACATTTTTTCATCGTATTATTCCCTCCTGTAAAATATGGTTCCGGCGGCTTGCGCCGGGAAAGAGTGCAGGCCCCACAACACCTGTCTGGGACACTTTTAACGTACCATATGCATTTCTATTTGAAAATACGCAAAATTTTGGTAGATTGACCTTACAACAAAGATTTATCGATGTTTTTTGCCGTTTTCCAAAAAAACGTATATATTTTCTGTCATTTTTGTTTTGTTTTTGTCAATTTTGTTCGGGCTTTGTCTTGCGTAATATGAAGAATTTCACTATGATAGAAATGAAAAATGCTCATTCAAGAGAAATCTTTTTTCGGGAGGGAAACGATGTGTCTATTCATATAAATGAGAAAGCGAATGGTTTTTCCATATTTCGCCGTTCATTTCTGCTCTCTTTGCTCGCGCTGTTTCTGCCGATCGCCATGCTGTTTCTGTTGCTCATCCATACAACCTCTCAGGAATTTACCGATTATATGAAACGCAATGAACAGCAGCAACTTCGACTTCTGGAGCAAGCCCTTGCGGCCGAGTTCTATAATGATTCAGAAATCGTCCGTAGCCTGTTGATTTACCAAAATGTGCGGCCGTTTTATCTACAGCATTATCCTTCTAGAGCTAGTAGTTTGATTCGGAACTTGAATAACCATTTTACAAATAGTAATATTGTTGACGAAATATACATGTATTTCTTCTGTGACGAATATTTTTATTCCACACAAACGAGCTTTTCTACCCGAAGCTTCATGAATCAGTTTATCTTGGGTCAAGGAAGTACGGACACTTCCAAAGTGGCAGAATGGTTTTTGAAGAGGATGAAAGAAACTGAAAATGCTGAGGACACTTTCTATTTGAGAAGCACGGTATCCAAGAAATCAGCAAGCAGCAGTGAACCGGGAAAGGCAGTATTGTATGTTTATCCCTACTCTGTAGACAATGAAGTGGTAGGTGCGGTTATTTTTCAAATCAATGAAGCTCGGCTTAATTCCTGGATCGGCAATAGTACCGGACGGGACACCTATCTGTTTGATCGCACCGGCGTGCTTTTAAATGCAGATGACTTTGGGGATGTGATTGACGGAGATCTTACGCAGGCTTGGCTGCAAACCCAAGTACAAAGCACGTTAAACGGGGAGACGCTGAATACGACCAGAAACGGTTACTATGTATTGTCTGGTGCTATTCCCGATACAGGTCTTTTCTACATCAGGTTTGTGGAAAATGCTACACTATTTTCTGCCTTGGAAAAAATACAGTTGTTCTATCTGCTTTTACTATTTGTATTGATTACTTTCGGCTGCGCAGCTCTCGCGTTTCTTTCAGAGCCCTTACGTAAACTGAAAAATGCGTTGCCTGGTAAACACATGACCGGGTTTAGCGAAGTGGACACTTTTCTAGACAGATACAATGACTTGAAAACTACAAATCTACAGTTTCAGAACGAGGCCAATGTTGGCGCGCGGAACGCTTTTTTGCGCAGTTTACTGGAACGTCCAGTTCCAGAGGACGCAATTCAGCAGAGTGAAGATTTTGGAATCCAGCTTACAGCCCCATACCATTTTGTAGTCATTGGACGAGATGAATTTCAGCAGCAAGAGAATTTGTGCTCTGTGCTGACCTCTTCCAAGTATTTTCTGTATATGATTTCCGTACCGGACACAGCGGGGCTAACAAGTTGGCTGATAGGATGCGACCGCTTTCTTGACCGCCGCCGGTTACAAAACGCAGCGTTAGACGGTCGCCTTTCAGTAAGCGGTACGCGGGCCGGTGTGGCTCATATACACGATTCATATATGGAAGCGCGTAGCTATTGGGACATTGCAAATGCGCCTTCGCCTTATTACCGCCAGGTACAGCTCTCCATTGATTCTTTTTATAAGGAACAGGCCCGACTGGCCTGCCGCCAGCTGGAAGAAGGTTTCAGTGTGTCTGCATTACAAACCGTACAGGATATGTATCAGAAAATGAAGAGTGAAAATGTTCCACCAGATATTCAATGTGCTATCCTTACAAAAACCATTTTCGTTGCAGATCAGATTGTGCGCACCCGCCTCCCGGAAAAGGCTCCCGCACCATTGGAGGCATCCGACCTGGTGCTCGCTGAAGACCCCTCTGCACTGTTCCACCTTTTTGTGCAGCAGGCACAGATGCTGACTGATGAGGAAAGGAAAAAAGAGCAAGCGTCCGTTCCGTCGCTTACGGTTGAAGCCATTCTATGTTTTATTGAGGAACACTGCGAAGATGAAAATTTCTCTCTGAGACTTTTGGCTGATCATTTTGCTCTGTCTCTTTCGTACTTGAGTTTATTCTTTAAAGAACACTATGGGGATACACTCCTCAACTATTACACATCTCTGCGTATGGATAAAGCCTGCCATTTGCTGGACAATACGAATATGCCCTTGTGCGAGGTAGCTACCACCGTAGGGTATGCGAATTCATCCAGTTTCATCCGCCGGTTCAAGCAACTTTATGGTGTGACTCCAGGTGAATACAAAAAAGGAGCTGCGATTAAATCGGAGAGCCATAGCGAGGAGTCATAGCATGCCAATTCTAAAGCATACATCCTGCTTGCCTGTCGTACATGCTCGCCTCGCGGCCCAGTATCGGTAGGAGATAGGTGCTTGTACATGGAAAAATGCTCTATACATACGCCACCAAACGAAGGCAGGAGTCTATTTTTGCAGTAATTTCAGAAAAGTGATTCGGCTGAATTGTAAGACACGATACGTAATTGCCACGGCTTGAGACGTACACAATAAAAGAACGCCTATCGTGACCGAAAGTGTAGATGGCGGGGCCTAAATTTTTGCGATATAATAAAAATGTATTTTAAATAGTGTCTACACAAGATCAGGTCAAAACAGTACACCAAATAGCAATGCAAC
>JAHZBS010000067.1 GCA_019423265.1 Clostridiales bacterium | reverse complement strand
CGAAAAAGATAAAGAGTGAACCCGGCGTGCAGAAGGAGAGGAAATGAGAAGGAAAGTGGCGGCGAAGAAACCTGAGACACGAAAAATGCCCGCCGGTGAAAAAGATAAAGAATAAATCCAGCGTGCAGAAGGAGGGGAAATGAGAAGGAAAGAAGATGGTGAAGAAACCTGGGATACGGGAAATGCCCGCCGGCGAAAAAGATAAAGAGTGAACCCGGCGTGCAGAAGGAGAGGAAATGAGAAGGAAATGGGAATGAATACAGTGCCATTCCCAACTTATTGGGACATGATTTCCCGCCCAGGTCCGTCCCTGAAAAGCGCTTGCAAAGCGGGCTGAAAGCTGATATAATGAGATCCCAATCTTCCTTCAGGAGCGTGATGCCCATGACCCCATATGTCGATCCCTCTCAACTCCCCTCCCTCCTCTGGCAATCCTACCTCTATGTCTCCCTCAATCTTGATGCCGTCTCTCACTCTCTTGCCTCCCTTCCTCGCGGCCACATCGTCCGCAAGTCTCGCGGCTCCCACACCTACTTCTACCTCCAGTTCTGGCACCAGGGCAAACAATTCCAGAAATACATCCGCCTCCGCGACCTGGACGCTACTCGCCAGGCCCTCCTCGACCGCCAACAGCTCCTCTCTCAGCAGACTACCTGGCTCTCCATGCTCAACGCCATCTCCAAAGCCTTGCGCTGCTTCGGCGTCGATGTTCAGAAACGCATGGCCCAGCACTCCGCGGATGAATGGCTCCGCCGCGAGGATTTGGCCAAGCGCAAGCGCGCGGTGGAGGAAGCGAAAGCCAAACCCTATGCGGAGAACTACCGGTATTTGGTGGCGCTGAAGGATGGCTATGTCATGGTGGCCTCCAAGTCCGAGGCGCTGATCCTCCAGGACCTAGTGGCATTAGAAGTGCCAGTGGAATATGAGCCCGAGATCGTGATCGAGGGGCGGACATACAAAGGAGACTTCCGGGTGCGGAACAAGAACAACGAAGAGAAGGCGTACTACTGGGAGCATCTGGGGATGCTAAAGGACCCCCACTATCGAGAGAGGTGGAGGGAGAAGGAGGCCGCGTACCGGCGTGCAGGGATCGAGGAAGGGAGGAATCTGCTGGTGACGCGGGACGAGGAGGACGGAGGGGTAGACATGGTGCGAATCCACAACATGATCCTACAATACCTCGTACTGTAAATTCGAAAGAGGGACGGACCATCACATCCCACACCAAGGGGCTTCTCTACACTTTTATCTTCTGCCGACAAGCCTTTTTTTATTGGGCAGACGAAAAAAGGGCAAAAAAATGCCGTTGCGCTGGCGATTCCAATCGTTAGCGCAACGCCACTCTTCAATACCCTAAGGTTTTCAGGCTTCCGTCATCGAAAATATATTGGGGAGTCTGCAATGGAAAGGTGAGTTCATAGGTGTAGTACCATGGATCGTCGGTATGAAGCGGATTGCGAAGAATGTGGATATCCTGTGCAGGCATATAGCTCTGTGCTAGCAGAAATGCGATCTCTCCCGTGTCTTCATTGACGGCTGTGTCCAGCACCATGACAGCATGTCCGGGACTTCCACCCTTGATAAAGAAATCGCCGGTCTTGATAAGACCGATATCTGTAACCGGAGTGCTTTCCTCGGCAAGGGATAGAGTTCCCGCATAGGCGAATACCATATCTAGATACCTGCGAAAGGTTTCATAGCTTGAGTCTTCCTCTGTCTTTTGAACAAGAGTCGTGGTATTTCCATCTACCACGAGGCGTTTGCCGGACCGCCACTGGCTGTATGGAAAATAGAAGCCGTTGGTTAAATGAAATCCAATCTCATCATAGCGCTCATTTGCAAATAGGTATTCAGCTGTGATTCGCATGACAGCGTCGGCACATTGCTGTAAGTCCCGATCCCCCACGTCGAGGGAGAGGACTGCAATATGGGCATTCTGATTTCCCTTTTCTGAACCATCATAGAGAAGAACAGGACTTTGGTCCGGCTTCAGCGGCAGGCAGCGAGTGTAATGGGCAAAAGAAGAAGGAGGCACATCTGCCCTTACAAATCCAGCGGGTGGTTGGATTCGAGTCTCAACTGTCATGCCATCAGGGTTGAGAAGGACATGGCGGTCTTCTTCTTGGAGTGAGGCTTCAGGCTCTGAAGGCGGCATTTCCACAGACTCAGAAGGAGTTTCCGGCGATGAGTATATGGATTCTGGGGAAGATTTTGGCTCAGAGGAACAGGCAGTTACACTAATAAGCAGCAGACAAAGAAGAAGGTATCGAATCATGAGATTCCTTTCTGCCTGGAGATGCAGGCTTTACGGCGTGAGCGTCTGGGACATAGCCTTGTACCCGTCGGTGGCTTCCCATGTCAAATCTCCAAAGATCCAGAGAACTTCGGCCTCATAGGAAGTGGCAAGAGCAAGTCCCTTCTCATAGGGGAGGATGAACAAGGCGGTCGAGAGCATATCCGCAATTTTTGAATCAGCGTGGATTACAGTAACAGACCGAAAACGGTTGGCCGGCATGGCGGTAGCCGGATCTAGGATGTGATGATAGCGCGTCCCATCGACAATAAAATACCGTTGATAGTCGCCGCTGGTCACAATGGAGAGATCGGTAACCTGAACGGTATCAAATAAAGAGGTCTCCGCGGTTTCATTAGGATTTTGAATTCCAATGCTAAAGGCGTTGCGGCGTCCATCCTGGGGCATGCCGATGCACCGGACGTTACCACCGGCATTGATCAGACCGGAGGTAAAGCCGGCATCGAGGGCTTTTTTCGCCGCCATCTCGACAGCGTATCCCTTCGCCAGGGCCCCGACATCGAGAGACGCCTCCGGATCGGACAGGTAGACCGTGAGGGTGGACGGGTCTAAGATTAACCCATCAATATGGGTG
This sequence comes from Clostridiales bacterium, assembly GCA_019423265.1. Next base: position 8,583 of record JAHZBS010000067.1, on the reverse strand, counting down.
TGAAGCAGCGCTTCCGAAAGAGAGGTGGCATCGGGTATGGAAGCGGAGCCCGAACCGGATTCCGACTTTGTCCGGCAATCTTCCCAGAGACGCAGGACAGGGCCTAAGGCGATGTTGACACTCCCACCGGTCGTGGAATAGGCCTCCTTTGCCCACAGGAGAAAGTCAAAGAGATCTTGGGAGACAACGATAGGTGAGCCTCCCGCGTTGTCGTTAATGGTTTTGAGATTGACAATCCCCTCGTACTCGTGATAGATATCGAAGAGCTGATGGTAGTACCACATCGTATCATAGATCGCTGCCGCGTACACCGAGAATTCATCCTCCGACTTGGAATACCCGGTTATGGTGGTGTAGGTATCGAATAGATCGGAAAAGGAGGTCTCATATTTTTGTGCCTGACAGCCAGTTACGGCGAAGCCTAGCAGCAGAAGCAGCACCGCCACAGTGGATATGCGTTGATTCACGGGGAAACCTCCTTTCGGTCAGGGGATATGTTCTGCAAAAAGGGAAGAACGGTCCGCAGCAGCAGCCCTGTTATAGCCCCCATGAGGATACCGGAGAGCAAAAGAATGGGGAGATAGAACAGATATAGGGGCGTATCAACGAGGAGAGATGCCATGAACAGCTGGCCCAAGTTATGGCAGACAGCGCCGATTACGCTGAGAGCAGTGTAGGAGATGCGCTGTTTGAAAAGGCGAATGCAGAGGAGAAGCGAAAGAACAGAGAGAATACCGCCAGCACCGGATAAGAGTCCGGCGGTGGCCCCACGTGTGACAAAGGCGAACGCCCCCTTTAGGAGTGCGATCAGGAAAGCTTCCCTCCAACCAATACAAAATAAGCAGTACATGGTGACTACGTTGGATAACCCTAGCTTAACACCCGGCGGAAGAAAAGGGAGCGGCGGAATCAGAGATTCAGCCCAGGACAGGGTGATAGCGAGGGCAAATAGAATTCCCACATACACCACATGCCGAACGGATTTGGACATGGCACAATTCCTTTCAGTCTATATGATAACATCGAGATCAGAGGGCGAATCAGATATGATCCGAATCACGAGGCGGTGAGGAAGACAGACAGCGGTCTGCCCTGCAAGGCCGATAAAGCCTGTTCGAACACATACCTGATCCGGACAATCTGAGGATAAAAACCGTATTTTGCCATCTTGGATCTGAAATGTAACCTCCGGCACCTGGTCAATCTGAAAAATTGAATCTTTCGTGAGATCACAGGTCATGACACAGACATTGTGTAAATAAATTTGCGCCGTCGTACCCTTAGGGGACGACAGGGAAACCACAAGCAATAGGATGAGGGCAAGGATGCAGAGAACGCCCATAAACAACAGATCTGTCTTGTTAAAAAATTTTCGATGATTGTTCATGGCTCACCCCGTGATAGAAAAGTAAAATTCTGTAGATAGCATAGCATCTTTTTTTGAAATGTGCAAGGTTCTTTTTTAGGCTAATGGACGGCCCTCCCATCATATACTGATATATAGGTAGAGCAACAGGGGGAAATAACTGTGAAAGTGTATGTGGTTGGGAAGAAAGAAGTTATATCGTACATAGCGATGGCGTTTTTGCTCATCCTCTGTGGAGCCTCTTTTGCACATCTGTATTTAGAGGATCCCGGGACGAAGAGCGCCGCCGCGTCAGTGCGGCAGCTTCCCATTTACAGTGTGGAGACGCAGGAGAAAAAGGTGGCGATCAGCTTCGACGCAGCAGCCGGCGCGGAGGATACAGATCAGCTGATTGAAATTCTTGGAAAGCACAATGTGAAAGGCACTTTTTTTCTCTGTGGCTGTTGGATTCGAAATCATCCGGAAGCTGTCAAAAAACTGTATGAGGCGGGGCATGAGATTGCCAATCACGGAAATACCCATGCAGATATGATTAAGATGGATGAGGCGGGGATGGAGAAGGAGATCATGGATACACATGAAGAAATTAAGAAATTGCTGGGAATTGAGATGACGTTATTTCGTCCGCCATACGGCTCCTACAATGACCAGGTTATCCAGACTACAAGGCGATTGGGATACGAAGCCGTGCAATGGGATGTTGACAGCCTTGACTGGAAAGAACAGGGACTAGAGCCAATGATCAGGCAGGTGCTGGACAACAAAAACCTTCGAAACGGCTCGATCATGCTGTTTCATAACGATGCAAAATACACAGCGGCAGGGTTGGATCAGATTCTGACGGGGCTTGAAGAGAAAGGATTTACAGTTGTTCCGGTGTCGGAGCTTTTGCTGGAAGGCGAGTATACCATCGATCATACGGGAAGGCAATATCCAGCAACTTCGACAAAATAGTATTGTTTTCAGGTAGATTGAAAAAAAGACTTGAATTCCTTTCCAAAATATGAGAAAATGCTAAAAAAGGCAAGGGAGAGATGAGGATGAAAAAAACAAAAGTCGGATTGATTGGAGCAGGGGGAATCGCCAACGGCGCCCATTTGCCAGCGTACGCGAAGATGGACACGGTAGAGTTGGCGGCGATCTGCGATATTCAAGTGGACCGGGCGAAAGCGGTTGCCGAGAAGTTCGGAATCCCGCATGTGTTTGAGAATTATGAGGAGATGCTAGAGCTTCCAGGGCTGGACGCTGTCGATATCTGCACCCCGAACTACCTGCACTCCATCATCGCGGTGAAGGCGCTGAACAAGGGGCTGCATGTTTTCAGTGAAAAGCCGGATGCCGTCAGCGTGGAAGAAGTACAGAAAATGCAGGCTGCGGCGGAACAGAGCGGCAAGACGCTGATGGTCATGCGCAATAATCGCTATTGGGAAACCTCCAAGTATTTAAAGCAGTACATCCAGGATGGCAAGATGGGAGAGATTTATGCGGGCCGGTGCGGATGGCAGCGGAGACGTGGAATTCCGGGAAAAGGAGGATGGTTTACCACGAAGGAGCAGTCCGGGGGAGGTCCTTTGATCGACCTAGGCGTTCATATGATTGATCTGACCATCTGGCTTATGGGCAGCGTTCGTCCGGTATCCGTGAGCGGATGCACCTATTCAAAATTTGCCGACGGAAGCGACATATCGGATTCCGTCAATTCTAATTTTGGGGATGCAAAAGAGGACGGAATCTTCGATGTGGAAGATCTGGCCATGGGCTTTATCCGCTTTGAGAACGGCGCATGTCTGCAGATTGAATTCTCGTGGGCGTCGAACATCGAGCAGGAACAGTATTTTGTCGAGCTGCGGGGAACGAAATCCGGTTCCAGTTGGAGCAGCGTGGATCAGAAGCTTAAAATCTTCACAGAAGAGTATGGACAGACGGTTGACCTGCTCCCCAATGTGGATAATAGCTGTGGAATGCAGATGCACGAAGCAAACTTGAGACATTTCTATGATGTCCTGCAAAACGGCGTTGAGCCCATGTTTGTCCCGCAGCAAGGGGTGGACATGATCAAAATCTTACAGGCGATGTACACATCCGCGCAGACAGGGCGGGAAGTGCTCTTATAAAGGCAGAACGGTAAACCGTTCATCATATTTGAATAGCCAGCTGTGATATAAAGGAAAAGCACCGTTGTACTCGACAATGGTGCTTTTCCATGTACTTGAAATAGCTCATTACAAATTGGATCGCGGGAAACTATGGAAACCAAAATTCCCATGGCGGCAGATCAGCTTGCATTATTCACATATATGTGATAGTATTACTATACAATATGAGAATAGGGGTGACAAGGTTGCATATAAATGAATCGGTGGGTATTTTTTATGATATAATATACTACAATGTCATATATTTTGACAGAAAGGCTGTTGAACGCAAATATTTAAACCATAGTATTAACATAGATTCGGCACTCTCTTACTATGACGATTTAAGAAGATCAAAAAATAAGTTAAACCCTCCCGATTGTCTATATCCTTTCTTTCATCTATATAAACAACAGGCATGTGTGCTAGCGGAATACTTACATCTTGAGTTTAACTTTTTTGAAGATACAGTTGACTCCTTTCTTTATAAGATAAAGCATACCCCTTCCTTTAAGAATTTAGTGTATTCATACTATTTATCAGATTTGCAGGATCAAGTCTCAATAAATGAAATTCAGAGAAGAAATGGCGAAAGCATTGCATGTGCTTTAGCATTGCTCAGCAAGCGAGTTGATATCGATCATTTCGCATTTCTATTCTACCATTTTTCTTCTCTCGTTGACATGCTTATCACGTACATCAATCAATTGCGCACCCAAATTGAGTCGCTTCATACTCAACTAAAAAGTAAAACACACCATTTCATACAAGAATTTTTATCTGAAGACAATCAAGCCATAGTCAGACGATGTAAACCCGACAAAATGAGTGATCTAAACAAGTTTGAAGCACAGACGTATTCAGTCTGCTATCTTCATAAATATTTGATTATGCGCACACGGAATGCAACCACAGGTCGATATGCTTTCTTATTAGGGTGTGATAGTGGCTCAGTATTGCAGCGATTGCAGGTTGTTGACTATGGTTATATGTCGGCTACATCGGTTTTGGTATCGCTAGGCCATGAAATAAAACTTGAAATACTTCACGAATTACAGTACCGCGACATGACCATATCACAGTTATCACGAAAGCTCAACCTTGCGAGAACCTCCATTTCAAGGTATGTAGAGGCACTCGCATCGGAGCTCGTCATTGCCAGAATAGAAAAAAGGGGCTCGGAGGTCTATTACCGAATCAATCCCGAGTATCTTCACAGAGCGAAACCCCTGCTCAATCAATACCTTGATGCATTACTTGTCGAGACAGAGCGATAAATTTTAAATCAAGAGGCGAATCTACATGATACAGAGATTAATTTCGATTTTTGTTCGCGATACAGAACCGCATTCCAGAAAGGGAAGGCAAAAAATCGGTCTTTTGAGCGGCTGGATCAATGTCAGCCTGAACCTTCTTCTCTTTATGGGAAAACTTCTCGTGGGGATCATCTCCGGGAGTGTAGCGGTCACGGCGGACGCTTTCAACAACTTAACCGACATGGGCTCATCCATAGTCACGATCCTGGGCTTCAAATTATCGGCCAAGCCAGCTGATAAAAAGCATCCATTTGGATACGGCCGGATCGAATATATAGCGGGTGTCGTCGTCTCGGTCTTGATACTGGTAGTGGGATTTGAGTTTATCAAAAGCTCCTTCGACCAGATCCTCAACCCGGCGGAGAGTGGAATCGAATTCAGCGCGCCCATGATCCTCGTCCTCGTTCTGGCCATTGGCGTCAAGCTATTCATGGGATACCTGAACAGAGGGTTCGGCAAGGCGATGGGGGGATCGGAGACGCTGGACGCAACAGCCTTTGACAGCATCAGCGATGTCGCCACCACATCGGTGGCCTTGCTGTCTCTGATTCTGAGTCAGTTCGTCCATTTCCCTATCGATGGATATCTGGGGGTTGTCATAGCCGTGGTGGTCCTGGCAGGCGGCATCCGGGTTCTGCTGGATACAATCAGCCCGCTGTTGGGGACGCCCCCCTCGGAGGAGTTAGTGCGGCGCATCAAGGAACTTGTCCTCGACCACGAGGAGATTGTCGGCGTCCACGATCTCATCGTACACAACTATGGGCCCAACAAGATCCTCGCGTCACTCCACGCGGAAGTTCCGGCCAACAGCAACATCATCTTTGCCCACGAGGTCATTGACCAGGCGGAGCGTGAGATCTCAGAGAAATTGGGAATCACAGTCCTGATCCACCTGGATCCCATCGTCATCGACGACAAGAGGGTGAATGAGATGAGAGAGTTCGTCCAGGAATGCATCTCACAGGTGGACCCGCGCTTTACAATGCATGATTTTCGAATGCTGGATGGGAAGAAACAGATCAATTTGATCTTTGACGTGGAGGTACCCTATGAGCGCAGCCAAACGAAAGACCAGATTCGTGAGGAGATCGAGGAACTTTTGAGACAGCGGGATGCAAAGTTTCATCCGATTATCACCATAGATCAGAGTTATATTGGCGACTAATCGTGTAAAAATTTAAACAATATGTTTATGTCATTGGATCAAAAAACTTATCCTGGTAGAGACCGTCCGCTTTAATCTTGATATGATCCGCCGGCATTGACTCCGGCGCATTGGGATCCGCTCCATCATCCGGCGATAGCGCCTCGCCATCCCCATAGCCGTCGCCGCTCTCATCGGCGTCACGGACGATAGAGGGAGGTGGGGCGGAGCGGGAGTCCTGAAAGAGGGCGGTGAGTATGTCCAGCGCCTTTCTCTTCTCTGCCGGCGTGCGATTGGAGAGAAGCCGCTGGATTTCCATCAGTGTGGTGTCCCGCGGCGTAAATAGACAGAAAAGATCGTCCAGGCTTATGTTGAGCAGCGTCGCGATTCGAATCAAGACTTCGAGTCCAGGCTTGTTGCCCCTCTCTATACGGCAGAGATGGGTAAGACTGCAGGGAATCTTTTCCGCCAGTTGCTCCTGCGTAAGATTGAGCTGCTTGCGCCGTAGCTGGATCTGTCTCCCCAGATCTTTGTAATCTAACTGAATATTCGCCAGCATATGTATCGTCCTTTCGTAGTTGCAGTATTAACGATGTGTTCTACATATATAATAATCGAAAAAAGTCGTTTTGAGAAGAACACAGTATGTCATATATTTTTGAAAAGTTGACATGGTATGTCAATTTTTAAAAATTTTTTTATACGCCGTGCGAGGATTTAAAATGAGGGTGTAGATTTCAAAAATGAGAAGTATAAAACGCATGAGAATACAAAAAAACATGAGGGTGTCCCCAAAAGTCGTGAATTGACAGGCTCCCCTCTAGGTAGACAAGAGAAATAAAAAAACTTGTCGCCGGGCAGGGAGCATATCAAAGAGACTAGAGGGACACCCTCATTCGTCGCCGCGGTGGATCATTCGGTACTGCATTGGCGTCATCCCATATTTTTTCTTAAAAACAGTAAAGAAGTATTTTTGACTTTCCCAGCCAATTTGTTTCAGGATTTTATCGATCCCTAGGTCGCTTCCTGTTAAAAGCGCGGTCGCTTTTTCTAGACGCACCTCGTTGATGAATCCGGACACCGATGTGTTAAAATTCGCGTGAAATACTTGCCCGAGATAGGCGGTTGAGTATTTCAGCTCCTTTGCTATAAGATTCAGTGAAAGATAGGGGATGGCGTAATGATCGAGAATGTATTGTCTCACCTTGCACGCCAGTGGATGCCAAGGATTTTTTTGATTTTTGTCTTGTTGAAGAACCCCAGCGACGGTCTGATACAGAAGGATAAATTCATCGTTGATCCGTTTTCCTTCCGCGCTTGAGAAGATTGTATCGATGAATTTAGAATAGCTGACTTCAAAGGAAAATCCCGTTTTTTCCAAATCATATATGGATTGAAAGACCATGATGGATAGGTAGAAAATGCTGTACCGAATCGTATCGATGGAAAAGGCGGTCAGAGAATCCCAAATTGAATTATGCAGATTCACCATAAGGTCAAGTTGGCCATTTTTTAAGGCTTTTTGGAGAGATTCAGCTTGCTCCGGCAGGAAATCCGGAAATTCAGTGAGGCATTCATCTAAATACTGCGTTGTCAGAACGGCGTCATTTTCCTGTATAAGGCGATATTCCATCAGTTCCGAGGTTTCCTGATAGGCATGGGCCATCTCCGTCAAACTGGAATACAGCCGGCTGAGGGCCAAGGTACAGCCGTGGGCGTTGGCTGTGCGGAATTCACTTTGAAGCTGCTGGATTGGCGTCAATAAGAGTTTAAAGATCTCATCATAGGATAGAGTGGCATCACAGGGTTGCAGAAAAAAGACAGAGCGGCTCTGAGAGAATATGAGGACTTCCGACAGGAAAAGGTGAGGGGGAAATATTTTTTGCAGAAGAACAGAGGGATCATCCATTTTTTGTCCCGAAGCGTCCCAGAATAAAAGATCCCCAGCGTCGTAGTCCGCTAGCAGCAGGAAAGTGGGACTCACTGGCCGGAGGGGCATGGACAGCGAGTCCAGCGAGTTTTTCAGCTCTTCTTCCCCGAGGCATTTTTGCAGAAGATTGCGGAGAAAATCCAACCGAACGAGATATAAAGCATGGGTGTGTTCCGTTTCCAGATCCGTGAGCTTTTTGCGGGTCTGGGTAACGATTAGATTCATTCCGTAAAACTCATTGGATGCCTCCGGAGGAGTTAGATTGCAGAGAGTCCGCATATTCTGATACAGTTGAATGACCGGGTGGGACAAGCGCTTCGAGACAAAATATGCCGTGAATATTGCCAGGAGCAGAAGAGAGATGGAGATTAGAACCGTAGTCCGCACAACGAAATGGAGGTCCCCATATAATTTCGCTGTTGGGATAATGGAATAAAAGTAAAAGTCAGGGTTTGATAGGTGGTAATAGGCTATAAAATACGTCTCATTCTCGATGCTAGCAGTGTAAGCGCCTGTGCTGTCTGAAAGTTCTAGCGATGTCTGATAGAAGGCCTGGCCGCTGAGGTGGGTTCCAAAATTTTGGGAGGTATCCGCCAGAATTCTTCCCTCTTCACCGGCGATGACAATTGTGCTGGCAGGATCCATATTTATGTAGACGGAGTTGTCGAGAAGCCACTGGGGCATAACGTTAA
>JAHZBS010000066.1:4349-11485 GCA_019423265.1 Clostridiales bacterium | reverse complement strand
AAAGGGCAATAGCCCCTCTTTATCATAATACCGGAGCGTATAGACGCTCAGCCCTGTTTTTTCCGCTACCTGAGCGATGCTGTATGCCATACGGCGACCTCCCTTTCACAGGCTTGTCTCTTTAGTTTACTCTGCCTTGAAACATTTGTCAAATATCTCTGAAATTTATCTTGACTTATAGTTATCTATAGGATGTACAATAGAAGAATCCTGATTGATTGGAGGGGTATCACATGTATACTCGGACGTACAAAGATAGGGACCAGATCTCCGTCCTCGGGCTTGGCTGCATGCGCCTGCCTCGGCTGGATCCCGAGACGCAGGAGATCGATTACGCGAAGGCGCAGGAAATTGTGGACTTTGCCTTTGCTTCGGGGATCAACTATTTCGACACGGCATATAAATATCATGACGGCGGCTCGGAAGTTTTTCTCGGCCGCGCCCTGAAAAAATATGACCGGTCCAGCTTTTATCTGGCGACGAAGATGCCCATATGGGAGGCGGATTCCCCGGACGCCATGCGGCGCATTTTTTATCATCAGCTGGAAAGGCTCCAGACGGACTACTTTGATTTTTATCTCTTTCACGCGCTGAATCAAGACAATTTTCGGAAATGTGTCGAATTCGGACTCTATGAATTTTTATCGGAGAAAAAGCGGGAGGGCGTGATCCGCAATCTGGGCTTTTCTTTCCACGATTCGCCCCAGGTTCTGGAACAGATTGTGAATACCTATGGGTGGGATTTCGCGCAGATTCAACTGAACTATCTGGACTGGAATATGCAGAATGCAAAACGGCAGTATGAGATCCTCACGGACCACCGCTTACCGGTCATCGTGATGGAGCCCGTGCGGGGCGGCGTTTTGGCGAACCCCTGTGAAGCGGCTAACGCGCTGTTTCAGGAGGCACGGCCCGGTCAGAGCATAGCGTCCTGGGCCATCCGCTTTGCCGCCAGCCTCCCCAATGTGATGACAGTCCTCAGCGGCATGTCCACCATGGAACAGATTGAAGATAACGTCAGGACCATGACGGACTTTGAGCCCCTTACGGAGGCGGACTATGAGGTTATTGACAGGGCCGTGGACGCATACCGAAAAAAGGATACCATCCCCTGTACTGGCTGTCGCTATTGCATGGACTGTCCATCGGGTGTGGAAATTCCGGCAGTATTCTCTCTCTATAATCAGTATGCCCTGAACAAAAATAGGGACGTCTTTAACGAAATGGACGAATCTGCACGGGCAGAACAGTGCATCGCCTGCGGGCAGTGCATGGAGCACTGTCCGCAATCCATTCCCATTCCGGAAAAGATGGCGATGATCGCAGAATTGATCCGCTCATGACGCAAAAAGAAGCCGCACAGTCCCCGGCTTCTTTTTATTGCTTACCCGAGCCGCCAGCGCGTCCACAGGATGCTTGTGGTTTTTTCGCCGTTGGGCACGCCATAATAGACTGTCAGAAGATCCCCATTGGCCAGTTCCACACTGGCCGGATACCCAAGGTCTCCCTTGTACGGCCGGTCTGCGTCCTCCTCCCACAAAATGGAATCGATCTCCCAGCTCTGGGCTCCGTCCTCACTGATCATAACTCGAATTCCCGTTCGATCCCCCACACGCTTGCCGTATGTACACAGAAGCGCTCCGGAGGAGTGCAGCAACAGATGCGGCGGCGCCCCCTGCGCGCCTGTGGGCTGCGGTACAGTCCAGGTCTTTCCCCCGTCGTCGCTGGTGGACTGACAGATGGTAAAGATCTGCTCCTCACTGTGAACCCCTTGGACTCGAATATGTAGAACGAGACGCCCAGACGGGAGCTCCACAAGATGCGGCTCCGTAAAGATCCCCTCTGAAAGCTCTGGACACATGGCGACCTGCCCCACTTTGGCAAAGGTACGGCCATCTTAACTCCCGTACACGTGAATGGGATACGGCGCCCCCTGAGGGCTTGCGGGAAAGGGAGTCCCAGCGTAAAGCAGCGCTCCGCTCCGCAGCCGGATCGGTCCATGGGGCGCTGTGATAGGGACGAGAAATGGCTCTCCCCACGTCCGGCCGCCATCCTCACTGATGGAGACAGTGGAACCACAATACCGCGCCTCCTGCTCCTCTGTGATCAAGGATACATAGGCGCGGACTAGCTGCGCCTTGACGTCATCCCGCCCTTCTTTACACTGCCGCTGCATCTCCCGGGAGTTTGTGAAAGAGGTCAGCAGCAGCCGGTTGTCACCTAGATTAACGATTCCCGCATCTCTGTCGTCCAGCGGCGTATTGATGGCCGTGACAGGGGCAGACCAGGTTTTGCCCTCATCCAGACTTCTCACCGCCAGCACCCGTCCAAATGGACAAACGTGCTCCAATCGATCCCCGGAGAAACAGGCCAATACACTCCCGTCATCGCAGCGGCAGATCGATGGCCACCCGTTGTACGAAAAGATGGCGTTCGGTTTTGTGTAGACGATTCCGTGGTCGACAATCACCACATTTTTCATGAGGATTCCCTCCTTAAGTTTTGTTTAGCTCAGTCTACAGGATTTTAGTGAAAAGATCAATAGCTTAGACGAATTTTTCCGTTGCTCTCTTGCCAACTTCGAACGATACGTAGTATACTAACATGTATATTCTATGAAAGAGGTCGAACCAATGAAAACGATGCAAGAACTTAGAACCCTTCTCACATCCATCGATCACAAAAGCTATCCAGCATACAAAGCTCTCCAGGGATCGTATCGGTATTCTGATTTTGTACTCTCCATCGATCACGTCCAGGGGGATCCCTTTGCGGCGCCCTCCTGTGTAAGCGTCATTGTCCCCATGACATTTCCCGCCGATTTCCTATCTCCCTCCTACAAAAAGATTGCACTCCAGGATCATCTGCTCCGCCTGTTTTCAAAAAAACTGGACTCCTATGCTTTTCGGGCAAAGGGGTCCGGAAAAAGTGGATTGCTAAGCTGTAGCCGATGTGGACAGCAGATCTTGGAGCGCACGTCCTGTTCCATCACGGGTGAGGGCGTGCGACTCCGCTTTGAAATCGGCTTTCCAGCCAATGGCCGCACCATCAATGCTGCGGAGCTGGCCAAGATTCTGTTTGACTTTTTGCCTGTCTGCGTCCACTCGACTCTCTTCTACCGGCAATTGGATGCCAAGGCGGTCTCCGATGTGTTGAGCCTGGCGGAGGATCAGGCTTATATCCGCCAAGAATTAGACCGTCGGGGTCTGATCGCATTTGTGGGAAATGGGTCCATTCTTCCGCGGGAAAGCGGAATTTCCCAGAAACCCTTACCTGGCGCCATTCCTTTCACCTCGCCTCCCTCCATGGAGATCTCCCTATCCCTTCCCAGCGGTAAAATAATACAGGGGATGGGCATTCCCAGGGGGATCACCCTTATCGTAGGCGGCGGTTATCACGGAAAATCGACTCTCCTCAAGGCGCTGGAAACCGGTGTCTATAACCATATCCGGGGAGATGGACGCGAATATGTCATCACCGCTTCGGACGCAATGAAAATTCGCGCTGAGGATGGCCGCAGCATCCGCCAGATGGACATTTCGCTCTTCATCAATCACCTTCCCGGCGGTATGGATACCACCGCATTTTCCACGCAGGATGCCAGCGGAAGTACCTCTCAAGCGGCCAATGTGATGGAAAGTATCGAGAGCGGTGCATCGGTTCTCCTGTTGGACGAGGATACCTCGGCGACGAATTTCATGATCCGGGATGAACTAATGCAGCAGGTGATCCATCGGGATCAGGAACCCATTACCCCTTTTCTGGAACGCGCGCGGCTATTGTACGAACACTTTGGCGTCTCCATCATCCTTGTAGCCGGCAGCTGCGGAGCTTTCTTCCACATTGCAGACACGATCCTCCAGCTGGATTCCTACCAGACCTACGAGATCACCCGCAAGGCCAAGGAGATCAGCGCCAACTACCCCTGGACGCCTTCCGCCCCTCCCTATACGAATCCGTGCCCGCCTCGAATCCCCTGCCGCTCGCCTAAAATTGCCCAGGAAGACCGCTTAAAGCTTCGAATTCAAGGTACGGATGGAATTGTCCTAGGCCATGAAACCGTGGACCTGCGGTATGTGGAGCAACTTATAGACGCAGAACAGACGGCGGCTCTTGGATATCTCTTTCTCTATGCCTGCCGCCATCTCTTCGACGGGCAAACGCCTCTCCCCTCTATTGTCCGCACGCTGTATGACGAAATCCAGAATCGAGGAATGGCACACATGGTTGAATCGAAGTGGATTCCCAATCCAATGGCACTCCCCAGGCCACAGGAGTTTTTCGCCTTTGTCAACCGATACCGCGGCCGCCTCTTCCTCTAACTCGCTTATACCTGTATCCGTTCTTGAACTGTCGTCGGACTGGCAAAGAGAATTCGTCCGCCCTGACATTTCACGTTCACACTCTGTCCGTCCACCTGCACCGCGCGGATTTCTCTTGTGATGAAGGGTAGCTGCAACTCCCGAAGGGTTACCTGACCCTTGATGACTCGGATCAAGACCTGCTCTCCTTCAATCTGCACGTTTCCCCATGCGCTGTCTAAGCTCCAGATGCATCGAAACGCTTCCTTTTTTAGGATGGGATTGAATCCTATCACACCCTTTGGCATATCAAATATAAAGCCTGAGAAAATGGGAATCATGGAATAACTCGCCATGGAGCGGGCGTAGTTGTTGCCACATTCGATTTCATTCCATGGATTTCTTTTTTTGCCATCATACCGGTCTCGTATCATGGTCACGATCTCAACGCCTTCCTCAACCATGCCTTCGCTGATCATCAGGGCCGCCAGCTGGTATTCAAACCCGTGCATTGTCTCCTGGCAGTAGGGGATTGGGATCGCCGGCTTCTCCGTCCCCTCAGGATACTCACAGATCACAGCTCCCCCTTCATCGTTGATGCAGAACAGCCGCCACGGGTTATAGAAGTCTCGCATGGAATGTTTTACATTCTGCTGATACAGGCTGCTCAGCGCTGTTCTTACGTGATCTTTGTCAAAAATTGAGCCAAGGCCAACTATGTTGGCGTGCCATTGGGCGCAGAGTTGGTCGATCTCACAGCCTTCGCCAATCTGATATTTTATTTCCCCTACTTCCTGATTCCAGTACGCCTCTGCTCCTTCATAGGGCTCTAAAACGGATGCGTCCTTCAGGTCAATCTGCTGTATGTAATAGCGCCCGTTGAATAGATGCTCTTCACTCCAGGCTCGTCCTTTTTCAAACAGCTCCTTGTATTCGTCGGCGCTATCCTCCTCGCCCAGATATCTCGCCATTTCCTCTGCGGCCTTGAGCGCCGCAAGATAAAAGCCTTCCAGCCAGGAGCTGGGACCGAAGAGCTCCATATCGAGCGTGTGGTGCTGGCGTCCCTCCAGGACGCCATCTCTGTCGCGATCCCACCGGTCCTCGTTGTCCTCACTCCACGCATATTCTAAAGACTTCTTGACAGCTGGCCAGATTTCCTTGAGCCAATGGTCGTCGCCGCTGATTTTCCATTCCCGGTAAACCTTCACGATACCGCCCATCTGTCCATCTACACAGGCGCGGAACGTTCCTCTCGGCCTCCCTAGCGGAAGCAGCATGCGAAATTGCATCCGCCCGTTTTCATCCTGATTGTAGTGGTAATCCAGGCTGCGAATCGACCGTTCCAGCTTCGGAAATAAATATGGCAATACATAGGCATAATTCCAAACATGGGTACAAGTTCCCTCACACGATCCTGCATCCTTGCGGAGCCCTTCCCAACCATAGATTGAGCCATCCTCTAATCTGAGGACCGTTGCTGTCTTTATGACAGACATTGTAGCAGAGATGGCTTCGATGATAGCCTCGGGCAGGCTCGATGCGTATAGCTCGTCTTTAAATCGCTTTGTCTCCCCATAGAGCCGATCCCAATTGGCAAGCCCATATGCCGCGCTTTCCCGCGCATTTGAAAATAGAACGGCGTAATAATTTTTCCACATTATATGTTGATACTCGGGGGCCCAGTAATTATAGTTGTTGGGATAGTGCCAGGTTAAGATGAATCGAATTCGCACTGAATGTCCGGCGGGGACCGTTTTCCTTACACAGAGAGTTCCATGATCTCTGTCGCCCGGTTCTTCGTATGACCGCACTTTTAATGTGCTCTGCTCCGTAAAGTTGCGCCAATACGTTTCCAGACTGTCTGACCAGCCGCCCCGATACCAATATTCCTGATAACTAATCTCGCCATCCGCGTCCGTTGCCAGACAAAGCTCGCCAAACTGCGGGTGGTCCTCCGCGTACTGCGTCGTTAAAAAGCGCAGTTCTTTTTCTACAAACTGGTTTCTTCCCTTTGAGGCTGGGTTCTGCACTGTAAAAGCTGCGGAATATTGAAGTTCCTCTCTGTCATCATTTTGAAACTCTATTTCTATGAAGGCCGCTGGTATGCTTGAATCCGCATCATTTAAAGGAATGAACGGATTGAAGGCCCGCAGAGTCACTTTTCCGGGAAAATGAACGTCTTCAAACTGGATTTCTGCCAATGGGAATTCTCCCTTAAAAATGCATTTTTGAAAATGAGGAAATCCCGCCATACTTGTGTTTTCCAGGCCCATCCCGGATGGCCCGCTGTATCCCTTGTTCACATCACCGTTAAGCACGCGGGCATCCAGAAGCTTCCCCTGCCTCTCCGCTTTCACGGCTATATGACTGTACCCATTGTACGATTCCTTGTTGGGACGATTGAAAATCTCCCAGTCGATCAGTCTTCCATTGCCTGCAAGCCCGATACTGCCGCTTCCGATGCCTCCTAACGGAAATGATATCTCATTGGTTCGATCTCCTACATATTGCATTAGAATTCCCCCTTTCGTGTACGTACACAATTATACGTCTTTAGGCTTTTTTTGTCAATAGGTTGTTTCCGCCTCTCTCCACTATCCCTTTGTGCGGCGGCTGTTTTTAGCGGTTGCGGCCTTCCTTTTCCCTTTCCGCCGCCATTGCTGTCAGCCCGCTCTCGACCTGTCCTTTCGCTTCTCTCCTTTTTTCGCCTTGTCGGCTTCCCTCTTGTTTTCTGACGTTTCCTTTTAGCGGCTGTTTTTCTTCTTTCCCCCCTCTCCCTTCTATCCCTTTGTGCGGCGGCTGTTTTTAGCGGTTGCGGCCTTCCTTTTCCCTTTC
>JAHZBS010000066.1:0-4249 GCA_019423265.1 Clostridiales bacterium | reverse complement strand
CTATCCCTTTGTGCGGCGGCTGTTTTTAGCGGTTGCGGCCTTCCTTTTCCCTTTCCGCCGCCATTGCTGTCAGCCCGCTCTCGACCTGTCCTTTCGCTTCTCTCCTTTTTTCGCCTTGTCGGCTTCCCTCTTGTTTTCTGACGTTTCCTTTTAGTGGCTGTTTTTCTTCTTTTCCCCCCTCTCCTTTCTATCCCTTTGTGCGACGACTGTTTTTAGCGGTTGCTTCGCCGCCTTTCGCTTCTCTCCTTTTTTCGCCTTGTCGGCTTCCCTCTTGTTTTCTGACGCTTCCTTTTATCCCTTTGTGCGGCGCCTGTCTTCCCAATAAAAAAACGCCGCCATCTGTGACGCCGTGACACTTCTCTTTGGGCAGCAAAAGGCTCCCTCTCTTTTTTACTACTCCGTCCCGCTATATGATTTTGTACACTTTCAGCATATTCCAAATCTCCTGTGCATCCAGCCCTTCTTTGTCCTCATACGTCTCAATTAAATTCTTGCCCACTCGATACCCGTTTGCTCGGTACAGCCTTTGCTTTTCCGCCGCCCTCTCCCTGTACTCCTCCTCATCCATCATCCCATAGTGCTCCCAGTAGTACTCCCTCCTGGGATTCACCTTCGACTTCACCCAGAAATCTCCCCTCACTTCCCGCCTCCCTAACCTTACTACCGGCTCGTAGCTATACGGCACGCCCAGCGCGTACAGCAAATTGGCGATTACTTGTTCCGACTTCGACCTCACATATTCCCCTCCCAGCGTCCGGTACCGGCATCCCTCTCCATATGGCTTCTGCCTCGCCGCCTCCTGTTCCACTTCCTTCTCCCTTTCCCGCCTCACCGACTCCCTCCGTTCCGCCTCATAGCTCTCCATCACTTCCTCCACTTTCACTCGAAAATGCCGCAGACACTTGCGCAGCTGCTCCAGATAGCTCTTCTGCCCTCTCAGCTGTTCCTCCTGATAGCGCCTTTGCTCGATCTCTCGCGCAATCCGCTCCACCTCGTTCTTGCGCACATAGCTACGCTTTCGCTTGCCTTCCTCCCACACCTGAAGATCGTAATAAGTATATTGGCCCACTTTCTTCCTCACCAGGCTCCCACGTATGGCGCCCGCCAGCTCTTTCCCCAATTGTTGCACTTTCATATAGGTCAAGCGATATTCCTGTTTCAGCCGTTCCAAGAAATCGCCCCGCTCCAATACCATATCCATCCTATTCCCCCTTTTCCATTTTATAGTATAAGGAGTTTTGCCAGAAATGGCAAGCCTTTCAGCCGTTTATCCCTATCCCTTTTGTTGTCTTGACAGGGTCACAGAATCTGTGGTATTGTAACGTAATGAGGTGACTTTCCAGATGCACAAAGACAAAATAACCAGCGATAAACTTGCCCGTCTGTGCGGCGTTTCTCAAGGGACCGTAGACCGGGCGCTTAACAATCGGCCTGGCATAAGCCCCAAGACAAAGCAGAAGATTTTACAGACAGCTAAGGAGCACGGATTCATCAAGAATCAGTACGCCAGCTCCCTCTCCCGCGGGACATCCAATTTGATCGGAGTTGTCATGTTGAACTTAAAAAATGAGTTCTTCTCTCAACTCTTGACCTCTATCGAATCCACTGCCAGATCCTTTGGCTATACGACCGCAATCATGCTATCCGACAATTTAGAACAGGTGGAACGGCAATGCGTGGAGATGCTGGTTGGAATGAACGCCGCCGGCATTTTACTCTGCTCGGTCATATCAGACCCTGCATATGGCCGAGAACTCCTTCAGTATCCCACCTCTCTCGTAAGCCTGTGCAATCACATCTGCGGTGAAATTCCCCATATAGGAATCGATGACTGTGCAGCTATGTTCGACAGCACTCAATACGTCCTTCGCCATTCCTATGACCATATCTACTATGTATCGCCTGTCCTATCCCGCCAGTCTAAAGAAAATATCGACGCACAGGCAATGCGCTTCATGGGTTTTGAAAAGGCGATGGCGCTGCAACCATCTGTCCACTATACCGTGCTGAAGGACCCGGACACATACCTATCCATCCTACAGTCGATTCCGGCAAACGGCGTCCGTTCCGCCGTCATCTGTTCCAGCGATGTCTATACCATGCAATGCGTAGAGCTGTTCAAAAACGCGGAGGTAGGAATTATGGGGTTTGACAATTCCACAATGCTGAGAAGGCTCTACCCGCAGCTTTCCACCGTCAGCTATCCCATTGATGCAATCGGACAGCTAGCCGTAAAGACCGTTCTGAGTCCTGCGAAGGAGCAGAAAAGCCACTATTTAGAACACACGTTAATATCAGGCACTACAATATAAAAAAAGTCCGCATTCCGCGAACTTTTTTATTTACGCCTTTTTGTCCTCGTCAGCGCTCTGTGCTGTCGCCTTCTGATACGCGTCCAAAATTTCTTGGTCTTCCTTCTTATGGTTACCCTTAAATTTATCGATCAAGTCTGGCACCATGTCCAAAACCTTCGTTATTGTATCCTGCTGCTTGATATTCACCAGTCGGATCTGTCCATCCTTGATGACGAGAATCGCGCTAGCTGACATTCTTGCGCCGACTCCGCCGCCCGCGCCCAGTCCATTGTTCTTCTCCGCGGATTTTTCTTTCGCTCCCGCACCGGCGCCGAAGGACACATCCACCAGAGGCAAAATAATCGTATTGTCGATGTGGATCGGCTCTCCCACCACTGTCTTCGTCGTGACAAAGGCCTCTAATTCCTGTAACAAGTCTTTCAATGAATCTTTCGCTGTTATTGCCATTGGTCTTCCTCCTAATTTTTCTTAATATAGGCTATCAGATAGCGTGTATGCTTGTCCATATAAGTCCGAAGCAGAAGCCAAAGCAAATAGCCGATTGTGAACCGCCCTTTCGCCTTCGCCTCCACCTCCAGCACCTTCTCCTGGAAATTGGGTATGACCTCCAACCGCCCCGCCCTATTGGGAAACGGCAAGAAGGGCATGATCATATAATAAAGCCCTAGTATATACCCCGTGACCGCGGGATCTTCCATTCCAAACTGAACGCGGGCCTGAAACTTTCTGGGCAGGAGCGCCTTCAAAAGTCTTTTTATCAACTTCCACAACACCGCAAAGGTTTCCATTTTCTCAGGATACGCATCTAGCTTTTCCCGAAACTCCAGCAACTTATTCTTAAGCTCCCGGATCCGGCCCCCCTTACCGCCCTTCCGCTCTTCCTGCGGCTCGTCGTGAGAGGATGGCCCATGGGATGACGGCGGCGGCTCAATGGGCGTCGAATCGCCCTGGATCTGCGGCTCCTCCAAATCCACAGACGGCTCCTGCAAATCTGTCGGTTTCTTCTCTTCTGGCTCTTCCTCGCCAGCCGGAGAATCCGAGGCAACCGTCTTCCAAGCGATCTTCAAACCCCAGACCAGCTTTCCCTCCCGCCATGCGAGACGAAATCGGATCAGATGAAATAGCCAGTCTGCGCGCACGTTCACCCAGGCGGCATCCGATTTCTTCTCCGCCGCAAAGGAATAGGTAACCGGTGAAAGAAGAAGGATCAGCAAAATCAAAAGGATCAGTCCCAGAATGCTCAACAAAATCCAGACAAGCGTCAAGATTATCGTCAGGACGACACCCATGGCCTCATTCCTTTCTCTTTCGGTTTCGGTTTCGAACGGAGCACACCCAATAGAGAATGCTGCCGGCAAAAATGCAGAACGCCGGGATCAGAAAGCTTAACCCGATCGCCATGGCCGTATCATAGAAAAAGGGTTCCGGCACAATATTGATCATTAAATCGGTGGCGGGATTCAGTATCCAAAGATCATTGTCAAAAAAGAGGAGATGAAAAATCGTAAAATATCGATTGAAATCGTACATAAACAGGATAACCAATATAGCCACCACCGCAAAAAAAGCTCCGAATACAATGCTAAGGGACTTGCCATATGTTCTCCAGATCTCTCTCCGGCGACCTCTCCAAAACGCAGCGACGGCAACGGTGCCGATCATAACGACAAGACTGCCATTTCGGACGGCAAATCCGACGTCAAACAACCCCTTCACATCCACCATATGCTGCTTTTCCCGATCATTGAACGCCTCTCTGACTTCCCCCGCAATGGGCGCTTCGATCACCAGATCCTCCCGCTTACCGGAGAGATAGTCCAGCATCTCCCAAAAAAGCTCCAGAAGATCTGACTCCTCCATCTGGACGCTCTGCGCAATATTCAGCTTTCTCATCTCGGACTCAATATATCCCTTATTAAAAATCACTCCCTGAA
>JAHZBS010000065.1 GCA_019423265.1 Clostridiales bacterium | reverse complement strand
GAGCCCGCAGCGGCAGTGGGTGGACGCTGTGACGAAGGGCACGCCGGTCACGGTGGGCATCGATGAGGCCGTTGCGCTCACGGTTGTGATGGAGGGCGCATATCGAGCGTATAAAACGGAGCAGCGATATAGTTTTTAAACAGCAAAAGACTTGCTTTGGGATGGAGATCCCGGAGCAAGTCTTTTTTATAATGCCGAAGAATGAAGGGGGGTTAATCCGCCGAATTCGGCTGAGGGGTGTTCGCCGCCCCCACATGCCGCTTGATAGCCTCAAAACTCTCTGCGCTAATCACATGCTCAATCCGGCAGGCGTCCTCCGCGGCGGTTTCCTTAGCCACGCCGAGCTGGGTCAGCCAGTCCGCCAAAAGAGTATGGCGCTCGTAGATCTTTTCCGCTATGGAGCGCCCGCTGGGCGTCAGTGTAATATAGCCGTCGGCGTCCATGAGAATATAGCCGCTCTCCCGGAGCTTCTTCATCGCCACACTGACGCTGGGCTTGGTGAAGTCTAACTCATTCACAATATCGATCGAACGGACGAAGGGTTTGGAATGGCTTAAAATCAGGATGGTTTCCAGATAGTTCTCCGCTGATTCATGGATTTTCATAGCCTTCGAGCCTCCTTTTCGTTGGTGCATCGCATGTATATCCTTGCGCACTGTTCATTGCATTTATAGAATATTATACCACCGGCACAGTGATATGCGCAAGTTAATTTTTCTGTGATGAGTCCTAGTATCCGCAGAGAACGTCGTTTGTATGCACACAAAAGCCGGCTCTGCATAATCCCAAAATACGAACTCGCTTTTTAAAGGGTGGGCTGCGTAATGTGTAAAAGCGCAGCCGCCTTTGCAATATTTTCCTCTCTGGCGACCATCAAAAAATACTTCAAGACCCTTAATTCCATATAGTCATGCCTCTCTCCGCTTGAGTTAACTATACCAGATTTTGTGTTTAGTTTTAACATATCTAACATCGAGAAATGCTTTTGGGGATATCTGTTAAAATTTAGGGCTTGACATCGAAGTTAGTTTGTGCTAACTTATAGATGAGACAATAGGAAATGAAGATCTGCACAGATCCTCATCTCTCACATAGACTAATAAAAGAGGAGTCTTGAGTATGCTAGAATGGCTGGCTGCAAATGCAGCGACAATTATAGTCTGTGCTGTATTGATTGTATTGGTTGCCATGGCGATTCGACAGATCATCAAGGCAAAGAAAAAGGGAGGCTGCGCCGGCTGCAATGGATGTAGCGGCTGCGGGGGCTCTTGTATGAGACAATTTGAGGCGGGCGGGAAGGCGAAACGACAAAAGTAGCTGAGCCCAGGAGAGGGGAGGCGCATTGTCATGACAATTGCAATTTTGTGCGCCTTATTGCTTGCGGTCGCGGTATTGGCGATTCAAAGCTACTGTAGAAGGCTTGCAAGGGCCATCTGCGGTAGAGGCGGCACATCGGGTTCCGACACAGACCGCTAGGATGTGCGGAATGGAAGTCACAGAAGAGCGGCATTTATACAAAGGGGCTGTAGCAAAACAGCGTGAAAAAAGACACCGGGGACTGCAAAAGCAGTGTGCTCGGCGTCTTTTTTGTGGTATACCGCGATTGCTTACCAAAATAAGAACGCCAGCGCACTCTATGCCGGGCGGTCACGGTTTCGATCCTCCAGCGCCCACAGATGCTTATCTCGCCGAAAGAGCAGGCAGATCATCACACCGAGGACCGCGATGATCAGATATAGAATGGCGGCGCCGGATCCTTTTCCACTGCCGACTAAAGCAACAAGTATACTGTCCTGTCCCTGGGACGCCATAAGAGGCTCAAGGACGGCGTCTACCAATAAGCCTCCCAGGAGATAGCCCAGTGGAATGGTGAAAAATTGCAGCGTGTTTCGAGCGGAGTAAACCCGGCCCTGAACCTCCACAGGGATATAGGAGCGCAGGAGCGCGTCCATATTGGCGCTCATCACCGGAATGAAGATCCAGCCGAGGATGGCGCCAACGCACCATGCGAGGGGCGTCCTTCCCAGAGCAAGCACCAGATTCTCCGTGCCCATAGAAAAGAGAAGAGTGTCGCATATGACGCGGATCCTGCTTTTGGGCGGCGGAGCCAGCGATACCAGCACGCTTCCCGCCAGCGTTGCGAGTCCGGCGCAGGTGTTAACCATTCCCAGTATAGCCTCCCCTCCGTTTTTGCGGGACAACAGCATGGCGGGCAGAGCGGCGTTATACATGGAGGCGACAAGGTTAATCGCCGCCAGAAATAAAATCAGATCAAGGATCCCGCGGTTCTCATGTAAATAGTGCAATCCCTTTTTGGCAGCTGTGAAAAGAGGCTCCGCCTCTGAAATCTGGTCTTTTTCGGCTTCCGGGATTGTAATCAGGAGGGCGAGGCAGGCGACGGCGACGATACAGGTTGCCAAATCCAGGAGAATCACGGTGTCGATGCTGCTGAAGGTCAACAGTGCAGTGGCAATCACGGGTGTCAGAACCGTAATCAGGGAGTTGGATAGGGAGTTGAGACCGCTTATCTTCTGGTAATACTTCCGCGGTGTGAGGAGACTGATGGACACGGCGGAAGCCGGCTGTTGGACCGTGTTCATCAGACCGTTCACTGCATTCAACAGATAGAGGTGGCCGATGCGGAGCTGACCAGATTTTAACAGAAATAGGACGGTCAAAGTCGAGAGGGCGGCCAGGATATCGCTGACCAGCATGGTATACTTTTTATTCCACCGGTCGCTCAGGGCGCCCGCAAAAATGCTCATGACCACATATGGAGCGTAGGAACAGATGGAAAGCAGAGAAGTTGTCAGCGCGGAGCCATTCTGCTGATAGGACCAGATGACCAGCGCAAAACTGGTCATGGCGCTGCCGAGGGATGAGAGGGATTGTGTTGACCACAGGATCAAGAACATCCGTAAATCGTGTATTGCTTTTCTATAGGATTGCATTTGACATTGCCCCCTGTGAAGGATTCTATCCTAATTAGTATAGCAGCTGCACAGGCGTGGGGATAGAGAGAGAACAGCTATAAATAAAAATTCTACAGCTATCGAGTGTGCGGCGGGCCGGGAAAATGTACAGCCCTGTGAAAATTAAGCTATCAAGCTAATTATACACACTAAATCCTTGACAGGAGCGAACACGAGTAGTATTATAAATATAAATCAGAAGGGGGAGAGTCAATGGCCAATGTAACGATAAAGGATATCGCCATAGCGGCAGGCGTCAGCCATCCAACGGTATCGAAGGCGTTGAACAATGCCCCCGGGGTTAGCGACGAGACGCGGAGAAGGATTCTAAAGCTAGCCGCACAGATGAACTACGTTCCGAATATGGCTGCCAGGAGGCTGGCCAATAAGGGAAATCGAAGCATAGGCTTTATCTGGCCAAAAGCGGAAGGTATTTTTTTCTATCATTTGGTCAATGCCCTTCAGGAGGAAGCGGGTGCCCGCGGCATCGATGTGCTGGTATCCATGTCGGATTCGGTGACGGCGCTGAGGACATTTCACGAGCATTTCATCGATTTCGTTTTATGCTGGTTCTTTCCGGATTGGCGTCCCTCGGTGGACTTCATAAAGGAAAAGGAGCGGTATCCCGGTCAGATTGCCATTGTCGGCGGCGGTTCGCTGGACGGAGCGCACCAGATCGCCATCGATCGAAAGCAGGGCGTCTACAATGCGGTTACCTACCTGGCCGGACTGGGCCACCGGAAGATTGCGTTTATCGGGGAGGAAACGGACAAAAGCGACGGCTATCTGAAAGGCGTTTTTGATGCCAAGCTGAATTTTGACGCCTCCTATTTTATTAAATTAGAAAATACATATTATGGAAGTTTTCTGGATAACCGTAAGGAATTGAGCCAAAAGTTTGCCGCCCTTTGGGATGCCCCTACGAGGCCGACGGCTTTGATCCTCGATTCCCAGGACACTTCATTCGGACTTATCAATATTCTGCGGGAGTGGAATATCTCCATTCCAAGGGATGTGTCGGTCATCAGTTACGATGACATTCCGGAGATGTCAATCTATGAAGTCCCGATGACCACCTGTGGACCCTCTGTGCGCACCATCGTGGATGAGATTATCGATCTCTATGAGACACAGATGACGGAGAATGCGGATCACAAGAAGAGAGTTTGCCGGCAAATTACTCCGGAGCTGAACCTCCGGGATTCGACGAGGGAGATTACCGGATACAATCACTGTCAATAAAAGGTAAACGCGGAGGCGGTTCAAATGCCTCCGCGCGTTTTTTATTTGATGGTTGCGGGACAGAAAAGGGAGGACAGGGATCAAGCGTGAGGAAGAGAAAAAATGAACGCACAGAGAAATTGAACCGGCGGTTTGAACGCGACGACGAGGGTCGCGTCATCGTCAATATGACCGTAAATGATGACAGCAGCTTTCTATCTACCTTTTCCGAAAATAATACGCCGGTCATCAGCGGGGATGTGGCGGAGTTTATTGAACATATCACAAATGCGGTTCCAGTGACGGAACCGCTGACATTGAGGATTCATAGCAACTGTATTGACGAACAGGAGCAGGTGCTCTATCAGGCGGCGGTCAAAGAATACTATTCCGGGATACAGATCGCCAATGGTCGGGAATTGAAACGCAATAATATTATCGTGCTGCTTTTGACAATGGCGGGGATTCTCGTTCTCGCACTGAAGATCTGGCTGGAATGCCGGACCAGCAGCGTGATCGGGGCGGAGGTCATTGATATCGCCGCATGGGTCTTTCTGTGGGAGGCGGTCGACGTCAGCGCATTTCAAAACCGTGCCCTGCGGTTCAAGCGCAGGCGGTATCTTTCGTACCTGTCCATGAAAATCGAATATGTTCCAGCCGCAGAAGAACCGGGAGGTTGCCATTCGGTTTGACCCTGCCTGCGGTCATGAGGGACAAGCTCGAATGACTACAATATTATATGGCATTTTTATCTATATGAATACGGACGCATGAAAGACAGTTGACGGATCACGATTGTCTTTTTTTGCTGATTTTTAAGTACGGGCAATTATCCATAAATAGTTGCCTTTTTTAATTGGAGAAATCTAATAATGAACGATGTAGATTTCATCAGGGAATTATTTTTGCGGATTTTTGTAATTTTGTGATAGACATAGCATAATAATATACCAAATACTTCCTGTTCGTTTGGGGAGTTTGATATCGTATGTTTACAAAATGGCAAGATTTTATCCAAAAATGGCAACAATTTTGGTTTCAAAGAAAAGAAAAACAGGTTAAAATGTTAAGTAAAGTTTCGAGTAAAAGGTGGAGATGATATGGCGCAATTAGGTAAATTGCAAAAGTCCAAAACCGCAGTGAAGCCCAAACGGAAAAGCATTTTTAAGGATTTTTCCAGCAGAGAACTGCTTTTGCTTTGCATTCCAGGTTTGATTGGACAGATTTTGTTCTACTATATTCCCACGGGGGCATCCATTCTCATGCCATTCAAGGATTACGATTACAAATTGGGGGTGTGGGGAAGCGAATGGTGTGGGCTGAAGAATTTTACATGGATCTTTAAGTCCATATCTCTGGGGCGGGTTATGCGAAACACAGTCATATACGGGTTTTGGTTTTTGTTCATCGGCCCCATCTGCAACATTATCATTGCGCTGCTTCTCTTTGATGTGAAAAAGAGGTCGGCCCTGAAGCTGTACCAGACGGTCATGTGTTTTCCGAACTTCATGTCCATGGTTGTCGTAAGCTTTATCACCTATGCCATCCTGAGTCCGAGATTCGGAGTTCTCAACGATATCCGGAATTTCTTTGGAATGGGCAGTATCGACATCTATACCGTAGTGCCCGCATGGCCGCTGATCCTGACCATCGTCAATGTCTGGCTGGGGATCGGGATGGGGAGTATGCTGTATTTTGCAGCGCTGATGGGGATCGACACCACGCTCTTTGAGGCGGCGCAGATTGACGGGGCGAGCCACTGGCAGCAAACTCGGTACATATCGCTGCCCCATCTTGTTCCTATCTTCTGTCTTATGTTGATCCTTGGCTCGCCGGGGCTGATCGGCGGCAGCTTCGACTTGTTCTACTTAATTCCCCGCGATGTCCAGACTCTCTACCCTGTTACGGATATCTTGCCGACATACCTTTTCCGAGCCCTGAAGGAAGGCAACTATGCAAAGGGTTCGGCGGTGGGGTTCATGCAGTCGATTTGCAGCACGATCCTCATCGTGGGTTCAAATCTCATCGTCAAGAAAATTTCGCCGGAGAATTCGTTGTTTTAAGGGGGAGTCTGTCATGAGCGCTATAGCTGTTAAAAGAAGAAAGGTCCGGCTGTCGACAGTGTTGCTGCACACTTTCTTCATCTTATTATCGCTGTGTTATATACTGCCAATGCTGTTGGTCATTGCAACTTCGTTTACCAGTGAGGATGCGATCCTCACGGCGGGATTCCATATATGGCCCGTTGAGTTTTCCACGGCTGCGTATCGCATGATTTTCCACAGTCCTACCACGATTGTCCGCGCCTACGTCGTCACGTTTATAACGGCCGCTGCAGCGACGCTGCTGTCGCTTACCGTGACGAGCCTGTCCGCCTATCCTCTGTCGAGGAGCAATTTCCGGTTTAAAAAGATTTTTGTCGCGTCTTATCTGCTGAGCATGCTCTTTGGCGGGAGCATGATACCCACATATATCATTTATTCAAGATACTATCACCTCAACAATACGATCTGGATTTACATTTTGCCGTCTATGTGTGCCGGCGGCTACGGCGTCTTTATGTTCCGCACCTTCTTCCGGAGCATTCCGGAGTCGCTGTTTGAGGCTGCCAAGCTGGACGGGGCGAAGGAATTGTATATATTCTTTCGCATCGTAATCCCGCTGTCCACTCCAATCGTTGCCACACTCGGTTTTCAGGGCTTCGTGGGGGGCTGGAACAACTATCAGACGGCCCTGGTCTACATTCGGGACAGTAAGCTGTACACGCTGCAGTACCTGCTGAACCGGATCCTCAATGAAACCGAGTTTCTCAAATCCCTGCAGACCGGGCAGAGCAATCTCTCGCCTATTGTCCAGGACGATATCTTGAAGAAGGCGGCGCCGACAGAGTCGCTGAAGTTCGCCATGTGTGTCGTTGCCGCCGGGCCGATGATCTGTATCTTCCCGTTCTTCCAGAAGTATTTTTCAAAGGGAATGGTCGTCGGGTCCGTGAAGGAGTAATACCCCACCGGTCACATCATCCGACGGATGATATGATAAATACTATTTTTAGAAGTAGGAGGAGACATAATATGAAAAAGGCAATATCCTTATTGCTCGCCATGCTGATGGTCGTTGGATGCTTCGCCGGCTGTAAAAAGGACGACGGAAATTCCAGCGCTTCGGGTGGCAACAGTTCCACGCCGGCGAATAACAGCGGCAGTGAGAGTGGCAATGACAGCTCTGGCGCCGAGGAACTGAAACCTGTAACTCTCAAAGTATGGTCTGGATATGGCGCAACATATCAGGATACCGACAAGGTATACGAGAAATTCAACGAAGAACTGGCCAAAGTCCTGCCTAATACGACGGTCAAGTTTACACAGATCAGCAACGATGACTACCAGACCCGTTGGGCACAGATGCTCGCCAGCCAGGAGGTCGTGGATCTCGCCTGGACCACAAGGGATCCGGAGGATGCCAAAAAAGGAAACGTGATCGCCCTGGACGACCTGCTGGCCGAATATGGCCAGGACATCGCCGACTTCCTCGGCGAGGATGCCATTAAGAACCACAGCACAGACGGCAAATTGTACTTCATCCCCACATGGCAGGGGTTAACCAGCGTTAACGAGGGAATCGCGTTCCCCAACGAGCTGCTCCAGTATGTCCCCGATACCTGGACGAAGGAACTGGGAGATGCGTATCATGAGTATGCGAAGAAATCTACGCCGGAGACGGCCAAAGTGATCCTTGACAAGATGGAGGAATACCTGGCAGCCCTGAAGGCCAACGATAAGTTGTATCTGGGAGTCTTCAACGCGCAGGGTATCACAGCGCCTCACCGCTCCACGCTGATCGAGTGGATGTGGTATCTCGACTGGACCGACGACGATTTCACCGTTACAGACATGTATGCCGAGGGCGGCCTTCTCTATCAGTGGTATGAGTATGCGGCCAAATGGTTCCAGGAAGGGTATATCCGCTCTGACATCGCCACAAACATGGACAGCACCGAGTGGAATGGCCCTGTGGGCAACACCAACTATGTAACGCGGTGGGTCAACTATTACTGCGGCGTCGAGGAAGAGGAAGCGCTCCTGAAGATTCGGTACGGCGGACTGGATGTCACCGTTGTTCCCATCTCTTTTGACAACTACATGAATCTGGGCGACGCCACCGGCGTGAGCATCCCCTTTACAGCGGAAAATCCGGAGCGCGCCATGATGTTCTACAACGAATTCTGGAAAAACGCGGAGCTGTATCAGCTGTGGTGCTACGGAATTGAAGGCGAGCACTACAACAAGAACACAGACGGCACGATTAGTATCGTGAAGGATAACGACGGAAATGTCAATTACCAGCAGTATAAGTGGGTTATCGGAAACTGCTACAACAGTCTTCTCGAGGATGGAAACACCACCAACGATTATGAGCTGGCCTATGAGATCGAGAAGAGCGGAAAAGTGTATTCTTCACCGATGATGTCCTTCTCTGTAAACCGCGATGTGAATGATGTGGACGACAGGCTGATCAACCTTAACGACGTAACCGGTCAGTATGCAAAGTCCTTGCAGTATGGCTATACCGGCAGTGACTGGAAAGCGACATTCGACGAGATGCGCGCCAAGCTCGATCAGGCGGGTATGCCGGAGATGACGGAGGAGATCCAGAATCAGGTCAACCAGTATCTCCAGGACAACGGAATTTCAAGCTGGAACTACCCCGGAATCGAATAATCTGCCGTTAGGGCGCCTGCGCGCCTTGGACGTTGAAAGCGACAATGAATTAATCTATACGGCGTCAACTATTGGTAAAGAAACGCTGAGAGCTTCAGCGTTTCTTTACCTGCGTTTGGCCGTATTTTCAAAGACAACTATATTATGGATGTAAGAGGATCATTCTATGAGAAAGTTAGCACTGTGGTATGACCGGGAAGCGCCGTACGGAAACGAATACATTGAAGCCGACGGACAACAGCCCCTCTGTGACGATGACGGCTGGGAAAAGTGGTCGCTGCCCATCGGGAACGGGTATATGGGCGTCAATGTGTTCGGGCGAACCATGACAGAGCGCCTTCAGATTACGGAAAATTCACTTTTCAACCCCTATGAGCTTGCGGGGCTCAACAATTTTGCCGAGGTCTATATCGACGCCGGCCATAACAAGACGGAGGCGTACCGGCGGGAGCTGGATCTTAACCGGGCGGTTGCCAAGACAGAATATGACTGGGAAGGCTCGCGCTATACGCGAGAGCATTTTGTGAGCTATCCGGACCGGGTTTTTGTGACGAGGATGGCGGCATCCCGCAAAGGGACATTGACTTTTGGCGTACACGCCGAGATACCTTTTCTCTGTGCCTATCAGAATCGAGCCGGGGATCACGGCGGAAAGGATGGCACGGTGTACTCGGCGGGGGACCGGATCATCCTGGAAGGGAGCATGCAGTACTACAACATCCAATTTGAAGGGCAGATCAAGGTCATACCCACCGGCGGAACGATGGCAAATAAAAATGGCATGATCACGGTGGAAAACGCCGACGAGGCCGTAATCATCGTCGCCATCGGCACCAACTACCATCTGGAAAGCCGGGTCTTCACCGAGCCGGACAGGCTAAAAAAGCTAGCCGTCTATCCCCATCCCCATGATGAGGTTACGAGGATTCTCGATGAGGCGTGCGAAAAGACCTATGCGGAACTGTACCAAAGGCATGAGGCGGATTACCAGGCCCTATTCGGACGGGTGGAGGTGGACTTCGGCGGAGAGGAGAGCGACATTCCGACAGACCGGCTGCTGTACGAGTATCAGCGAGACTACCGGCGGTATGAGGATATTCCCTATTTTCGAGATAAAAAGAAGGACAGCTGCAAATTAGCCCGCTATCTGGAGGAGCTCTACTTTCAATACGGGCGGTATCTCCTCATCAGTTCATCCCGGAAGGGAACCCTCCCCGCGACGCTTCAGGGGGTTTGGAACCGGTACCGCAAGCCGCCGTTTACCTGCGGCTACTGGCACAATATCAATGTGCAGATGAATTACTGGCCGGCCTTTTCCACCAACCTGGCGGAGACGTTCGAAGCCTATGCGGCGTACCATCAAGCCTATGTCGCCTCGGCGGAGGAGCACGCCGCTGCGTATATCAAGAAAGAGTATCCGGACAACTATGTCGAAGGGGATACCGGGTGGTGTATCGGGATCGAGGCGTACCCCTATTCCGTATCCGCCGCCAGGATCGGCCGGGATGAACCGGACAACTCCGGGCCGGCTACGGGGGCCCTCACTTCGAAGCTATTTTGGGAGTACTATGATTTCACCCGGGATGAGGAGATCCTGCGGAATGTGGCGTATCCGGCACTCTCCGGAATGGCAAAATTTTTGTCCAAAACCGTAGAGCTCCACGATGGAAAATGGTTGGTTACCTATTCGGCGTCGCCGGAGCAGTTTGAAGATCACGAATATATACGGTATTATCCTACGATGGGATGTGCATTCGATCAGCAGCTGATCTGGGAGAATCACCGGGATACGCTGGAGGCCGCGGATATTCTGGGAATCTCCGACTCCACCACGGATACGCTGAGAGCGCAGATCGACCGGCTTGACCCCGTCCAGATCGGTAAGTCGGGACAGATCAAGGAATACCGGGAGGAAGAGTTCTACGGGGAGATTGGCGAAAAAAATCACCGGCATGTCTCACACCTGATGGGGCTGTATCCGGGCACTCTGATCAACAGCAGTACGCCAGAGTGGATGGAGGCGGCGAAGAATACCTTAGTGCTTCGAGGGGATATCTCCACGGGCTGGGGGATGGCGCACCGTCTGAACCTCTGGGCGCGGACAAAGGATCGGGAGAAAGCCTATACCCTGCTGAAATGTTTGCTCCAAAAGGGCACGATGCCAAATCTGTGGGATGCTCACCCGCCATTCCAGATCGACGGCAATTTCGGCGGGACGGCCGGCATCGCGGAGATGTTGCTTCAGAGCCACGAGGGATACATCGATCTTCTGCCGGCGCTGCCGAGAGCGTGGAACACGGGCAGTTTCCGGGGCCTGGTGGCGAGAGGCGCCTTTGATGTCTCCTGCGCGTGGGAAAATGGAAAGGCGCTTCGGGCTGAGATTAAGTCCAAGGCCGGCGGTCCGTGCCGGATTTTGCTGAAAGGAAGCGTCAAGTCCCTCTGCACGGAGGATGGAGCCAATGCGGAGTATAGGATTGAGGGGGATCGGTTCCTATGCTTTGATACCGAAAAAGAGCAGCAATATACAATAGAATTTGCGTAAGGTAGAGACCTATAGGGAGGAAGGGTGCTATGAATTTAGCAAACGGCGATATTGTTTTATTTCAAGGGGATTCCATCACAGATGGAAACAGGGGGAGGAGCGAGGACCCGAACCATATTCTTGGCCACGGCTATGCCTGTATGGTTTCGGCTAGACTCGGCG